>JACAAY010000025.1 GCA_013377095.1 Desulfuromonadales bacterium | reverse complement strand
CATTCCGGATTTTTATCAGTTCTCTGTGCCTCTGTGGGAGACCTGTTTGACTGGTGCCTCACCCGCTCGATTCTCTCGCTAGAGCACACAGAGATTAATTCGCGATTCGTGTAATTCCGTCGATCAATTTTACTTCATTGAAATTTATAAGAAGTCCCAACGGCTTTCCTGCCAGTCGAAGATAAGTCAACAGCTGTTTTTTGTGTACAGGCTGAATCTTTTCAACCGACTTCAATTCCACAACTACCAAGTTTTCAACCAGGATATCGAGGCGAAAACCATCGTCACTAACTTTCGTTCCCTTGTAGAATACCGGGATAGGAACTTCTGCCAACACCTTGAGCCCTGCATTTTCCAGCTCCAGAAGCATACATCTCAGGTAAACAGACTCTAGAAGACCAGGCCCCAATTCCTTATGAATCGTAATTGCCGCATTAATAATCTGCGAAGAAATTGAGTTGAGATCACTCATCGTTCTTCTCCTGAAAACTGAAGTGAAATCGTTTTAACCTTAAATCCGTTCTCGTTTTCTCTGTGTCCTCTGTGAGAGACCTGTTTGGCTCGTTTCTCACCCGCTCGATTCTCTCGCTAGAGCACACAGAGGAAAGCTTTACTTTTGTTTAAACTATAGCATTCCGGATTTTATCAGTTCTCTGTGGTCTCTGTGAGATAAAAAGTTACTTTACCCTCTCGCTCCATCAGCGCGCCGTTCCCGTTCCGCCATCTCAAAATCGGCATCGGTCATCATGGTGACCAGCTGCTCAAAGCTGGTTTTCAGCTTCCACCCCAACTGGCGCTTGGCCTTGGAGGGATCGCCCAGCAGCAGGTCAACTTCGGCCGGACGGAAGTACTTGGGATCGATCCGGATGACGGTCTCACCGCTGTTTGTGTTGATACCGATCTCGTCTACTCCGCTTCCCTGCCATTCCAGCGGCATGTCCAGACGCTTGAAGACCATTTCGGCAAAGGTGCGCACCGAGTAGGTCTCACCGGTGGCAATGACGTAATCTTCGGGTTGCTCCTGCTGCAGCATCAGCCACATGGCTTCCACATAGTCGCCGGCAAAGCCCCAGTCACGTTTGGCATCCAGATTTCCCAGGTAGAGGCAGCTCTGGGTACCCAGCTTGATGCGGGCCGCGGCGCGGGTGATCTTGCGGGTGACAAAGGTTTCACCCCGGCGGGGAGATTCGTGGTTGAAGAGGATGCCGTTGCAGGCGTACATGCCATAGCTCTCGCGGTAGTTCATGGTGATGTAGAAGGCATAGGCCTTGGCGCAGGCGTAGGGTGAGCGGGGATAGAAGGGGGTGGTTTCCTTCTGGGGCGTTTCAACCACCTTGCCGTACAGTTCGGAGGAGGAGGCCTGGTAGAAACGGGTATTCAGACCGGTTTCGCGGATGCCTTCCAGGATGCGCACCGCACCGAGACCATCCACCTCGGCGGTGTATTCAGGCACATCAAAGGAGACCCGCACATGGCTCTGGGCGCCCAGGTTGTAGATCTCTTCCGGCTGGATCGTGCGCAGCAGCGTGTTGATGGAGCTGGCGTCGTTCAGGTCGCCGTAATGCAGGAACAGGCGCACATCCTTCTCGTGCGGATCACGGTAGATGTGGTTGATGCGGCCGGTATTGAAGGAGGATGAACGGCGGATCATGCCGTGGACTTCGTATCCCTTGGAGAGCAGAAGCTCGGCCAGATAGGATCCGTCCTGGCCGGTGATGCCGGTGATAAGCGCTTTTTTCATGTTGTTTTCTTTCCGGTTATGTAAAGGAGTGTCCCTATCGTTGAAGAGCAATCACGGCATCTGTCTCAGGTAGTCATCCTGAAAGCGAATGATGTCATCCTCACCCAGGTATTCGCCGCTCTGCACCTCAATAATCACCAGCGGGATCTTGCCCGGATTTTCGAGACGGTGCTGCTCACCGATCGGGATAAAGGTGGATTCGTTGATGTTGACCATAAAGACACGCTCGCCACAGGTCACCAGGGCGGCGCCGGAAACCACGATCCAGTGTTCGCTGCGATGGTGGTGTTTCTGCAGGGAAAGCCGCTGCTCCGGCAAGACCTCGATGCGCTTGATCTTGTAGTTGCCGTTCTCCTCAAGGACCGTATAGCTTCCCCAGGGGCGCTCTCCCCGTTCCGGATCAGTATCAATCATGGCTCGTGGCGACCATTCCATGCACTGCCAGATTTGCCGGAATCTCCTGCTGCTCCATCAAGCGGCCCAGCAGATAACTCCGGAACTCGCCATTGAACTCATCCCGTTTCAGGGCCAGATCAACCGTAGCCTTCAAGAAACCCATCTTGTCGCCGCAGTCGTGGCGGATGCCGTCGAACAGGCAACCATAGATGGCTTCACTCTTGGAGAGTTGCAGAATGGCGTCGGTGAGCTGGATTTCGCCCCCCTTGCCCGGTTTCTGGCGTTCCAGGATCGGGAATATTTCCGGCGTGAGCACATAGCGGCCGATGATGGCCATGTCGGACGGCGCATCTTCCCGCAACGGCTTCTCCACCAGGTCGGTCACTTCGAAGACCTTCTTGTAGATCTGGTTGGCCTGAACGCAGCCATAGGAGGAGATATTTTCCATCGGCACCTGCTCCAGGGCCAGCACCGTCCCGCGATACTTGCGGTAGACTTCCAGCAGCTGCCCCAGACAGGGTGTGGGCGCTTCGATGATGTCGTCTCCGAGCAGGACGGCAAAGGGCTCGTTGCCGACGAATTCCCTGGCGCAGAGGACCGCATGGCCAAGACCCAGCGCCTGTTTCTGACGAACGTAGAAGATATCGACCATATTGGCAATCTCCCGCACCTGGGTGAGTTCGGCTTCCTTGCCCTTGTCGAAGAGCATCGACTCCAGTTCGAAGGCGATGTCGAAGTGATCCTCGATGGCGCGCTTGCCGCGTCCGGTTACAAAGAGGATCTGTTCGATGCCGGAGGCAACCGCTTCCTCGACCACGTACTGAACCAGCGGTTTGTCGATCAACGGCAGCATCTCCTTGGGGGAGGCCTTGGTGGCCGGGAGAAAACGGGTGCCGAGACCGGCAACCGGAAATACGGCTTTTTTCACGCGCATACGTTTTGTCCTAACCCGGCGAAGCCGGAAGCCAGAAAAATCACGAGGCTGAAGATGAGGTTCCTATTCCACGGTAACCGATTTGGCCAGATTGCGTGGCTGATCCACGTCATTGCCCTTGAGCACCGACATGTGGTAGGCCAGCAGTTGCAGCGGGATGGAGAAGAGCAGCGGCGCGATGTGTTCCGAACAGTCCGGTATCTCAAGCACCGCCTCGGCCTTGTCGCTGATGTCCCGGTCGCCCTCGGTACAGAGGGCGATCACCCGCCCGCCCCGGGCAGCGACTTCCTGCATGTTGGATTCGACCTTGCCATAGAGACGATCCAGGGGAGCAATCACCACCACCGGCATCTGATCGTCGATCAGGGCGATGGGTCCGTGCTTCATTTCACCGGAGGGGTAGCCTTCGGCATGGATATAGGATATTTCCTTCAGCTTGAGCGCGCCTTCCAGGGCAATCGGATAGTTGATGCCGCGCCCCAGATAGAGAAAATCGCGGGCGTGGATGAAGTGCAGGGCGATGTCCCTTACCGCCTCATTCAGCGTCAGGACCTGATCCATCAGCCCCGGCAGATGCAGCAGGTCAGCCAGCAGCTCCCTGCTCCGGATAAGGGACATGGAGTCGGTTGCCCGACCCATTCTGATGGTGAAGAGCAGCAGCGCCACAATCTGGGTGACAAAGGCCTTGGTTGAGGCCACCCCGATCTCCGGTCCGGCATGGGTATAGATGACGCCGTCAACCTCGCGGGCAATGGACGATTCGATCACATTGCAGATGGCAACCACCCGGGCGCCCCGCGTGCGCGCCTCACGCACCGCTGCCAGGGTATCGGCGGTCTCTCCGGATTGCGATATGGCAATCAGCAGGGTTTCCGGGCCGATGACCGGATTGCGGTAGCGGAATTCCGAGGCAATATCCACCTCAACCGGAATCCGGCAGTGTTCCTCCAGCAGAAACTTGCCGATCAGGGCGGAATGCCAGGAGGTGCCGCAGGCTACGATACAGATCCGGGTAAAGCCCCGCAAACCGGCGTCGCTCAGCCTGAGATCCTCCAGATACACGTCACCTTCCTCTTCCAGAATCCTTCCCGACAGGGTGTCACGCACGGCCCGCGGCTGCTCGAAGATCTCCTTGAGCATGAAGTGACGAAACCCCTCCTTCTCGGCCATCAGCGGTGACCAGTCGATATGCTTGGGCATCTTTTTCAGCGGAACACCGGCCACGGTTGAAAACTGCGCCTGCCCGTTTTTGAAGACAACCATCTCGCCATCTTCAAGGAAAACCATCTCGCGGGTATGGGGCAGTATGGCCGGGATATCCGACGCGACGAAAAACTCCTTGCCGCCCACCCCCACAACCAGGGGAGATCCGGATTTGGCGGCAATCAGCGTATCGGGATCGGTTTCGGAAACAATGCTCAGCGCATAGGCGCCTTTCAGCTCCCTGAGCGAGTCGCGCACCGCCTGTTCAAAGGCGGTTCCGCTCTTCATCTTCTGTTCGATCAGGTGGGCGATCACCTCGGTATCGGTCTCGCTCTTGAAGGTGTGCCCCAGCCCGCTCAACTTTGATTTCAAGGCAAGGTAGTTTTCAATAATTCCGTTATGCACCAGCACCACCGGTCCGGCCTGGTGGGGATGGGCGTTGGTTTCCGATGGTTTTCCATGGGTTGCCCAGCGGGTGTGGCCGATACCGATCCTGCCGCGCAGGGGCAGGGCCTCCACCAGGCGGCTCAGGTTGAACAGCTTGCCCCTGCTGCGCCGGATATCGGGCCGGGTTTTGTCCATAGTGCAGATGCCCGCCGAATCATAGCCCCGGTACTCAAGACTCTTAAGTCCGTCCAGAATAATGGGCATTGCCTGTTGTTGCCCGATATAACCAACGATTCCGCACATGCTCTCCAACCCCCGTGTTACGTGTGTTCATTTGCAGTACTGCACGCTATCACGCCATTGTTACAGCCGTGGGGCGATCAGATAAAATATTAGGAACGATTTGATATCATGTTGATCAAGGCGGGACAGATCGGTAGGGGATGGTGAGTGGTGAATGGATTTACTCGTGGTATGGTTTCCGGAGTATGTGACAAACCCTGCCCGCAGACACACGCCCGCAACATTGTTTACACAATTGTAACATTCAACACTCTTAAGAAATGGTATATGAGAATGCTACAGACCGAAATACGGTTCGATTCAGAACCCGACCAAGGAGGCGACCATGGGTAAAAAAAACAAGCGCACGTATGTATTTGAAGAGGAATTCAAGGAACTGGGCAAAATGGCCCCAGGAATCAAGGCGTTGCTGAGCATGACCCGGGACATTGCGGAGGGCTACCGAAAGTTCCGCAAAAAAGGTGGCGAGGCCATCCCCGGTCTTGAAAAGCACCTGGCTGTCAAGAAGTGTGAATGCGTTGCCGATCCCGAACCTGAGACAACCCCGGAACCACTCCCGGCGGCAACCGCGGTGACCAAGAAGAGCGTCGCGAAAAAACCTGCTAAAAAACAGCCGGCAAAAGCTCCAGCGAAAGAAGTGAACGCCGGAGAAACAGAAACCACAACCGGGGAAGCGACACAGGTCACCATGGACATGCCCCAGGCCTAATCCTCGCTTCCCAGAAGAATCTCCACCTTGGCTGACTCGCGCAAACGTTTCAGAAAGGGGGTCATCAGAGCGCTCGTCCTCTCTCGCTGTATCTGCTTACTGATTCCATCCTTGACGGTCTCAAAGGGCAAGGGAGTTTCGGCCTTTCGCTCCGTGACTTTGAGCAGATGGTACCCAAAACGGTCTTCGACAACAGCGCTCAGCTGACCAGCCTTGAGAGAAAAGGCGGCTTCCTCCATACTCTTCCCCAACTGACCTGGTGAATAGTATCCCAGGTCGCCGCCTTTTTTGTTGCTGCTTGCATCGTCGCTCTCCCCGGCCAGGGCAGAAAAGCTTTCTCCCCCCGTAATCCTCTGCCGTATCGCAGCAATCTTTTTGCGCGCCTTTTCTTTACTTAAATCATCCGCCGCGGGTTCAACCGCGGCCAGAATATGGCTCAATCGAATCCTTACCGGCTGTAGAAAATCTTTCCGGTGACTGTCGTAATGGGCTCGCGCCTCACTCTCTGACACCTGGGTTTTGGCACCGAATTCCGCTTCAATCAGACGCTGTATCGCCATGCCTTGCTCGATCTGACGCGACAGGGCCTGTTCGGTCAGAGCCATTTTTTCCAGCGAAAATGTAAACTCCTCAGCGCTGGAATATTTGCCCCGCAGCATGGCCACTTCAGCCTCTACAGAGGCAGCCGGCACCCGGAGCCCCTTCTTCGCACTCTCCTGATAGAGCAATTCCCGTCCGATCAGATTCTCCAAGGCCTCCCTGCCGAGCATAGACAATGTAATCTGTTCCAAATCCGATTCTTTCTGCTTGCGCAGCCGCAGAAGACGCGATCGCTCGATGCGATACTCAGCCGTTGTTATGACTGTTCCGTTGACCAGCGCAGCGGTATCCGGATTAATGGTAGTTTCAAACGCATGAACCGGTGTCCAACAAACCAGCCCGAACAGGCAGGCTATCAGCAGAAAACGCATCACTGAAGTTGTCTAAAAGCGTGCATTCAGGTTAAACTGAAAGACATCAATGGACATCGGGTATCCAGTAATTTCGTTGGCAGTATACCAGCGCGTACTAAACCAGACATTCTTGGCCACTCCCAGGTCGGCGCCGAAAATCCATCCCTTGGCATTGGTGCCACCCAAGTGAAAATCCGAATCCGTGAAAGCATCCAGCACCGCATCGGCTTCGAGATACTTGTAATTCAACATCAGCTTCCACTTCCAGGCTTCCCGGGTATCGGGGTGACCGACCGTTAGCCCGACCTGGAACCCCTCGGTTTCTTTCTTGATGGCTTGCCCAACGCGCGCATTCACGTCGGCTGAGTTGTAACCTATGTTGTTGACATAGTCAGCGATCAGCGTCAGATGGTAAGGGTCCATAAAGGCGTAATCAACTTTTGCACTGATGTTCAGTTCGTTATAATCGGCAGCAAGCCCCTTCCAACCGTCAAACCCAGATGAGGACGAATTTACAAAAACATCGTTATCCACGAAAAAGGTTGTATTTCCTCTTTGCTGAAAAGCCGGTCTGGTCGAGTCGGTTAGACCTGACACTGTGGTCGAACTGTTTTTGACCCCAGTCACATTGTAGAAATGGTAATAGGCTGCTGCCAGCGTGGTGGTCAGCTTATCCTGCCAAGTGTAGTTGGCGCCCAATTGTCCGGCATACAGCCATTTGTCACGTCCGGATAGATCGTATTCCTGTATCGGGAATGCGCCTACCGTAAAAAACGCGTTCAAAGAAGGAGTGATGGATGGTTTCCAGCTCAGGGCCAGGCCGTCAAAATTAACATCCTGATCCCATACCAGGTCGGTACAGAACCAGGGGTTCGCGAAACGTCCGCCCCAGATTGTCAACTCCGGGAGCGGAGTCCACTTCAGATAAGCCAGATCCAGAAGGAAGTTTTTCTTGTTGAGCGAATCACCCAGGGTGGCGTTGGTGGAGACCGGGTTGGTGGTATTTCCGGTTGCCATCCCCAGAGCACCTTCCAGCGTGTCGGTTATTTTATAACTCAGGTTGAGCCTGGCCCGAATCTGGGCGTAACTGCGATCAACGGTTGAATTGCCCAGAGGAAACAGTGCAAACTGATCGGGCTTAAAAAATGGACCGTTGTTCCTGTCGAACAGGTCGGCGCGATAGCGCAAACGCAGATCCCCGCCGATCTTGATACGTTGGGTCCACTCGGGAATCGGTATGATTCTGCCGGCAACTTCCATCTGCATCTTGTCCTGCATGGACGCGGCGATGGAGTCGGTGACCTGCTCGAGGGAGAGTTTGTGCAGGAAACGTTTACGGATCCTCTCGGCCTCTTCATCGGTGATCAGCGCCTGATGACGGAGCTTGGCGATATTTGACAGCAGACCCTCCTTTGGCAGGGAGGTCCTGTTGTATTCGATTTCCTGATTTTCAAGGGCAATGAAGTCTTCGTCTTCGGACGGCGTCCATGCTTTTCCGATCCGCTCCCTGATCTGCTCAGCCTCGTCACTCCCCAGCACTCCCTGTTCGCGAAGCACCTCCACAACAGGCCTGACCTCTTTTTCCGGGAGCTTGATATTGGCCTCGCTGACCGCCTCACCCTCTTTCGGTTCCGCACCCGCTTCCAGCTGCTCGGGGACAGGTTCTTTCCGCTTCGTCTTAGCAACGCTCCGCTTCAGCACGGCTTCCGCCTCTTCCTTGCTGATGGCGCCCTTGCTTTCCAGCAGCTCAAGCATGGCCTTGATACCTGTTGATGCTGAACCGGCACTCTTCTCACGCAGGCCCGCCCCTTCCTCGGGAGTGATAACACCCTTGGCGCTGAGCAGCTCAAGCAGCGCATCAACGCCTCCATCGGTCGATGAAGCCGCCAGCGCACTGCCCGATGACACCAGCAGCAACGATGCCAGGGCGGTGCATGCAAACTTAGACTTAAACCTCATATATTCGATTCTCCATTTCACAGATAAATTTCCATCATCGAACTACCCCTGGGAAACAATTCGCAGGGTCACCAGGGGCGGCATGCCTTCCGGTGGCAACTGGCTGATTTTCAGACCAGGCAGCAACAACTTGAAAGCTTCATCCATCTTGTCGTTACCCGACGAGGTCACAATCCGGTATTTCCTGACAACCCCCTGGGGATCGAGCAGAACCTTGAGGGTGATCTCGTATTTGCCCTTCGGTGTGCCGCCCTCTTTTTCCATGCGCTTCTTGAACTGACGCTTGATTTCCTCCTGGATCTTGCTCGTATACCAGCCGTATTTTGCCAGCAACGCCAGACGGCTCATACCGCCACCGCCATTGCCTTTGATAGTCGTGACATCGCGACCGGTGCCCGGCCTCTTTGAACCAAGACCGAAAGCATTGGAACCGGCACTGCCATCACCCTCCACCGATATATCGCCTGCAGGCGGACTATCATCCTGCGAGTTATTCTGCGGCTGGTTCTGGGGCTGGGGTATGGCGGTCGGCGTATTGATGGACTCCTTGGGCGCCTGTTTCTGCACCTCGGGCTCGGGCGGCTTCTCCTTCACCTCCGGTGGCGGGGGCTTGATCAGTGTCACCATCTGAAACGAGGACTTCTTGCTTGGGCCACTGTCGCTCAGAAAAATCCTTACGACAAGCACGACACCACTCAGCAGTACGATACCGATCACACCCGGCACAAGCCAGCTCTGCCAGGAGGCTTTTTTCTTTTTTTTCTTTTTCGCTTCTGCCATTTCTTATTTCACCAGTTTCTGCGTCACAAGCCCCAACTGGGTGATCTCCAGTTTCGACAACAGATCCAGGACCTCGATGATATTCTTGTAGGTGATTTTCTCGTCACCGCGCACAAGCACCGGCAAATTGGGATCGGCGGCCTTGAGCTGCGCCAGACGTGTCTCCAGTTCACCCATGGTCACCGGAACACTGTCCAGAAAGATGGTGCCTTCGGCGGTAACCGTAATCGCTTTGGTGGTTGGCTTGATCTTGCTGGCCGCGGCGCTGGCCTTGGGCAGGTTGACGCTGATACCCTGCACCGAAGCGGTCACCACGATCATGAACACGATTAGCAGATTCCAGGCCAGATCGAGCATGGGGACAACGTTGATTTCGACTACCTCATCATACTCATCCGATGGCGCTTTCATGACCCCTCCTCCCCGTGGAACCCTTCAACCCTCAGGGCATACTCTTCCATGAAATGGCGTGTCTCCACGTTCAGGTTTTTCATATGCAGCACCAGAAAGCTGTAGGCAAACAGCGCCGGAATTGCCACGAACAGACCGAACATGGTACAGGCCAGGGCCGAAGCAACCCCCGGAGCAATGGCCGACAGGTTTGCCTCACCCGATTCGGCCAGGCTGGCAAAGGTGTTCATAACCCCCCAGACGGTTCCCAGCAGCCCCAGAAACGGGCCTCCGGAAATACCCAGGGTCAGCACGATCATCCAGGCGTTCATCTTCTTGAGTTCTTCCGAATTGGAGCGGTCCAGGGCGGCGCGGAAAATGTTCATGGCCGACGTGGTCAGGGTGACATCCTCCTTCTGCTTGCCCTGCTTTTCAGCCCAGTTTGCAATCCTGTCATAGCCTGACTGATAGATTCTGAACAGGTTCGACTCTTCGAAATCCTCGTTCTGCTGGTCGAGCTCCAGCGGATCATGGAGATGGTTAAAACTCTCCAGAAAGCTTTCGTTCCCTTTTTTTATTCTCTGGATTCTGTTGAATTTGCTGATGAAGACCCCGGCGGCCATGAAGAGCATCAGGGTACACAGGCCGATAACCAGCCAGCCGTCAAAGGTAATTGACCGGGCAGTGACCTTGATCAGGCGGATGGTGAGGCTCTCGCTCTCCTTGCCGCTCTCCTCCTGCATGCAGGTGGTCAACTTGCCGTCCTGGCCCTGGCCGGCAACGGCGGCCGCAAACCAGGCTCCGGGGCGGGCCACGTTGGCGATCTGGATTTCATCCATATCACCCACAAAGGATGCACCCAGCGCAATGTCGGCAGCCGGCGCCGGCAAATCGCCCGCCAGATTGGCGCTTGAGGCTTCCTTGCCATCCAGGTAGAGCGACATGCGTTTGTTCGGTTCAACTGATACCGCCACATGATGCCAGGCCTTCATGGTCAGGGCGGTGGTGGCGGCGGCGCTGACCGCAGGTTTGCCGTTCGATGCAACCCGCAGAAAGGGTTTGTCGCCCTCGATACCGACCACCAGGGCCTGGGGGCCCTGCTCCCATGAGAAGAGCCGTGCACCACTCTGGGGCTGATCGATCTTGATCCAGGTCGAAAAGGTGAAGCCCTTGGCAAAATTGAGTGAAGGGGAAGGCTTGACGACAATTTTTTGCTGGCCTCCCTTGAAGCTCGCGCCATTCCCGATCAATGAAGGGGTTGCCAGGCTGCCGGCAAAGGAGGAAGCGTGATTGGCGTAGGCGGTGGCGTCCTTGGGTGAGCCCTCGGTTTCGCTCAGGTGATAGACCAGCGCCTGAGCGGTATCATAGGTGCCGCCCGCTTCCTGGATGCCGGAAACACTGCTGTTTCCGTAGTAGAGCCAGATCGAATCCTGATTGTTGCTGCCGGTGACCTTGGGAGCCTTGACCCAGACCAGGGCAATGCCCTGCTTGGGGTCGTACTTTTCAATATGGAACTTGAGCGGTGACTTGTCGTCGGCAGTGACAAAACGGATATCCGATCCATCCTTGGCAGCGTTGTCAAACGCAAAATTCCCGGAATGCAACCGCACCAGAACAGCCGCATCGCTCAGGCTGTCCTTGAGATTGGCGCCCTTGTCCGTGGTATCAAAGGCCACCTTTTTGCGAAACTGCCACTTGGCGTCCCACCAGGCGTCGGCCCGACCGATTCCCATCATCAGCGTGATCAGCAGAACCGCTCCCACTACACCCATCATCCGTGCACACATACTGCGCAACACCATACACATCCCCCTCAATCACGTAATTTATCAGTTATATCAGTTTATTAGCAGATACAGTCTGTTTGCTGTCGCATCGAAAAAGTATTCTCTTTCAAGCGCGTACAATAACCCACGTTTGTTACAGCTTCACGTCAGTCACATAAAAGTTTGGTTAACTCTCCGGCAATTGGTTGGGGCTTGTTTGAAACCCGCCTCTACACCACCCGCCCGATGAAACAGAAAGACCTGCGAGGTTTTGAAAACCTCGCAGGTCTCTCATGGCAAACACGTAGGGACGAGCTTAAAACCCGCCCCTGCACCTCGAATCAGATTGGATCGTTACTCAGATCGATGATCTTCACATCCAGATATTTCATGACGTAGTCCTCGCTCTCCGTCAGGGCAGCCTTCTTCTCCGTTGCGGCCACACTGTTCGATATGCTTTCAATCATCTTCTTGTCACTGGTGATATCGCTGGTGCCGGATATTGGTGCGATGGTGACCGTGTTCTGGCTTGACGAGGGGACACCTACCGAGCCGATACCGGCGGTTATGTTCTGGCTGTTGAGCACGGTACTGGCGGCAATCAACAGTTTACCGCCCTGAATTCCGGCCTCGCCGGCGTCCAGGGTCTTGGGCGTAAAGATGTGGACTACTCCGGCTTCCGGCGGCGAAAGGGGCCCGGAACCGTCAGGATCAAAGGTCAGTGCGCGAATGCCGCTACCGGCCGAGGGCGGAGTAAACGTTATATTTGTCAGAACATCATTCTCGAAAGTATAGACCGGCGTCGGCGCGCTGACGACAGTCTTGGATCCGCGTCCAGCATAGATGTTGCCCTGATCACTCCAGACCGTAATGTCGCCACTCAGGTAGGTCATCAGACGCGATTCGTTGACATTGATGTCACCTCCGGCATAGACCGACAATCCGCCGCCATAGAGAGTGGTGATGCCGGAAGTCTTTAGGGGGGCATTGTTCAGAGAGGTCCGGCCAACATTCAGGTTGCTGCCGGCCATGGCGTAGATTGACCCGGAGCGGCTGCTGATAGCCGAGTCTACCAAATCAAGATTGCCAACTCCTGCCTTTGTATCATCGTAAGTGTAAAAATATTTTTTTATGGTCTTCGCGGTTTCCGTACGCAACTTGTCTACCTCGTCGGTTTTTCCATCGGCCTTCAATGTGGAGATCTCGTCACTGGCGTCACGGATGGTGGCGAAGAAAGCCGTAACATCCTGCTTTGCCATGGAGGCACTGCCATTCGCCCCGGCAACGACTATCAGGTCACTGTCGGTATCAGTTCCAGACCCGCTGAAACTGCTGTTGTTGAGGTTTCCAACCGAATTGATCCCCCCCGAGTTGCCCAGCCGGATATTGCCGCCGACCTGTCCCGAGATGGTTCCGTCGGTCTGAACCAGTCTGGTTCCCGCCTGCACCAGCAGGGTACCCGGCCCGCCCACCTCAATGGACGGAGTTTTTGGCTGGAGGTTTCCGAATTGGTCAAGCGGGTCAATGGTAAGCCCTTGGTCGATGTTGCCTCCGGCAACAATGCTGGTCACACTATTCGGGGTAATGTTCTGGCCGACAAATTTAAGCGTGGTGATATTTCCGTCCGCCGTCACCTCTGCCGATTTGTTCAGGTATAAAGAAAAATCAGTGATATCCTTTCCAGCTGAGACTTTAACCGGTACGCTATCCACCTGACGCTCCAGATCACCGGTCAGGGGATTTGTTGTAGTATAAATGTGATTGATTCCGTAATGAACATTACCGTTTAACTGGTTAAAGTGCTTGTAACCGGTTTTATCCTCAGCTTGGCGACCGTACATTGAGGCCAGATTGACATCCTGCATCCTGAATCCAGTGATCCCGTTATTATCGCGGATACCACTGATGCTGCCCGTGGCGAACAGTTCCAGATTCCCCGTTTTGGATGGGGCCAGAACAAACGTTTTCTCGATCGCAATATCCCCAGCAGCAGAGAGGCCAAAGGAGGCTGGTAGGATCAATCTCCTGGTATCCAGGTAACCACTGGTTGCGGAATAGCCCGCGTATGGGTTCGTACCATACAGGGTGGCACTGCCGGACAATGAGGTTGCTGAAAAACTGGTATCCTCGGTGTAGGTCATATTCCAGGGTTTATCCGAGAACGGAGCCGACGAACCGTAGTAGATGCGGTCGCGGCTGTTGTCCGGATTCTGCACCGATGCCAAACGGACATCACCCATGGCGACAACATGTACCTTGGCAGCGGCAAGTTCAGTTACGACCGGATTGGCCGCTGTCCCGAAAGCGCCGCTGCTGATCAGGCTGGCACTGCCGTTCATGACCCGGAAGCGGCCGTTCATATCGCCGCCACAGTTGACAGTCAGGTTTCCAGTGTTGGTGGTTCCGAAGGCGCCGGCCTGGGCCATGAATGTCCCTCCCGAACGCACCGAAACATTCCCGCCACCCATGGTTGCAATCCCGACTGTAACCGGTATGTTGGCGGTGCCGGTCTGACCGGATTCCCTGCTGCCTCCAAAACCGGCAGTCAGATAAAACCAGGGATTATTCTTGGTTACCAGTGTCGGTACGCCATTTTTGTCGTACAGAGAACTGTCCACATATGCCCCATCCCATCCGTTGGCCGTGTTCAGGTTGCCGTCCACCGCATTGCCCACATCCAGATTGATGCTGCCGCCGTTGTGGTAAGTCCAGAAGCTTTTGCGGTTGGCAACCGTATCTGCTGCCAAGCCGGGCTGTTTCGCCGTCAGTGACGAGTTGTCGTATTCCCCGGTGGTCCTGATGGCACCGGTATTGGCGAGGCTGCCCAGGTTTAGATTGTGGCCGGTCCTGATGTCGATATTCCCCAGGGCGGTCTGAATGGCGCTGCCGACAGCGGGAAGGTTCATGTCGCGCCCCACATCTCCGCGCACCGAACCACCGTAACTCCCCAGGTTGTACTTCATGTCCCCGTTGATCATGGTGTTGGGACCGGTGGAGGTTCCCTTGAAGGTTACATCGTTGCCGGCAGCGAAGCGGATCGGAGCGTTTTCAGTAAAGATCCATTTCCCGGAGGCGATTGTCAGGTCGCCCGTGCCAGCCAGAGGAGTGGATGCTCCTGCTGCGTTCTTCGCAAGGGCGCTGCCCTTGGCGACACCCATGTAGTTGGCGCCGCCATCACTGCCAGCCACCAGGTTGATGGCAGCGGTATTCAGCATGGTTTTGCTGTAGAGGGTGTCTATACCGGTCTTCGCATCAGTCAGGCTCTGGTTGATGTTGAGATTATTGCCACTTTTTAACGTCAGTACAATCGCTTCACCGCCGGGACGCACGGTACTGAGATCCAGCGTCTGATCCACGGTGAGATCGGATTTGGCTGCGCTTGATATCTCAATACCGGCCTGAAGGTGATTAACCGGATCAATTGTGTTGGCTCCAAACAGGCGACTCTTTGCGCCAGCGGTTGCGGCTGCCGTCATAAATGCCGTTGCATCGTTGGAATACCCGGTAATTGTTCCGACAGAGGTCCTGTTGGAGTACGCCTGCACCGCCTCGACCGAAACTTTCGATGCGCCGGTTAGAGTGCCATTCACAGCACCCATGTTGACATCGTTTAGTGCCGTATCACCGGCACTCTTTTTCCCCTGGTAGGCGCGGAAGGCAACCGTACCGCCCGCTCCGCCATTTCCGGATACGTCGATTGTTGAACCGCTTTTCACGTTTAGCGCATAGTCATTGTTAAAGGTCTTGGTATTATCGGAGCCATCCTGGCTGCTCAGCATCACCGTGCCGCCGTTGGCGCCGGACGCCGTTCCTCTTACGGAGAGAGTTGAGTTTTGCTCGATGGTCAGTTTGTTGCCCGCGTACAACTCGATCCGGCCGCTGCCGTCGGTTGTATCGGTGTTGATATGCCCGGCGCTGATTGCCTTGCTGCCGTCGGGCTGGTCAATGATTTTACCGATGGAGATATCCCCGTTGTCAGCCGCCACAACCACTTCGCGCCCAGCCAGCGTGTTGCCGCTCGTCAGTTCCAGATTGCCCGAGCGGGAACGGATGTTAAGCAGGTTGTTGAAACCGCCGCCCGCCAGTGCCGCGCTCAAACCGTCCAGGCCTCCGACGTTGTTGAGGTTGGCGCTGTCGATGCTGAGGGAGCCCCCCTTGCCGCCGCTGCCCGCCAGACCTGCCAGTTGAGCAGTTGCAGCTTTGCTCACTCCTCCGGTTGTGGCGGAAAGTACAATGGAACCTGCGTTGCCGTTACGGACAACAGCTCCATTTGTGTCCGCAACGACTTTTCCGGTCTTATCCGTAACAACCGCAGCCGATACATCGAGCTTGCTACCCCCCTTCAGATAAACCTTACCATTATCGCTCTGCAGAGTGATTCCGCCACCGGAGTAGTACACCTTCTCGCCGGACGCGGAGAGCTGTTCGCTGCCTGTTGCTTTAACCGTGCCACTGATTGATATATCGCCGATGGCCGTGAGGCCGATCCGCCCTGCTGCCACATCAAGGACACCACCGGTCTGGGTAATCGTGTTCCCCAGGATCTGCAGACTCCCGCCCGGTACTGAGCTTGTCCCGGCGATTCCATCCGCTCTTCCGTTGAGGGTGACAGCGCCATTTCGCCCGTCAATCGTGATGTTCGCAACCGTGGTGGAACCGTCTGCCTTAAAGATGTCGCCGGCCGTGGTCACCCGGGCAGCAGTCAGATTCAGGTTTCCTCCACTGGTAATGCTCCCTGCACCCTTGAAGATGAGATCGTTTTTACTGTTGATGGCTACTGACTGATCGAAGGCAATATTTCCTTTGGTAGTGGTTAATTTATTGCCGTTTGCATCCCTGTCGATCAGTCTGGGCGCTACTGTAATACTATTCGCGCTGAAGCCGACGGTTCCGGCTGAGGCCGGAGATGCTCCCGTATAGGTTGAACCGGAGTTGAGCAGGGTCATTTCCTGCGACTCGAAGGTGACGTTTTTCATTCCCGTAAACCTGGACGCGTCGAGGGTCAGCACACCGCTGTTCTTAAGTGTCGTATCCGCTTCTGAAAAGGCAAGATCCATTACACCGCCGCGGCTGGCAATCTTCAGATTACCGTTGTCTGCAAAAGTGTTTATCCAGAAGTTTTTCGAAGCGTCGTCAAAAGTGATTTTGTCGGCAGTCAGGGAGAAATATCCAGCTGCACCGGATTTCAGAGCGGCTGTATTACTTAAGCTATACGTTTTTACACCGAGCGTGATACCGCTCTTTGCCGTGATTTTGGCGCCATCACCCATGCTAAGGTTCCCGGTGGGGGTCACAATCGCTACACCGCTCCCTGTCGCCTCCACCAGCGCGCCATCATTCAGGGTCACCTTGTCGGTTGCTGCCAGGGTAACGCCGGCCGCCGTCAGATTACCCCCTTTCAACAGTTTCCGCACCGTGACTTCACGGGTCGTTGTCGTGTCCCCAAGCTGCAGCTCACCGATATTGAGAGTGGAAATACTGTTTCCGGCAAGCTGAAGCGTGTCGGAAAGCGGCAGAGTGGTGTCCACACTATCCACAACCTCCACATTACGTGCAATAAATGACGCACTACCCTGTCTGTAGCCGGTCAAAGCATTAACATTTAAGCTCCCGCCAAAATAGGCAGCACCGCCAGTAGCGTTCAGGGTGAACTTGCCGCCATCTCCGCCGCTGAAGCTTTTTTTGGTTGTAAAGTCACCCTCCGCAAGGACATCGCTGGCTTTGCGAACGCTGAAGCCCTTAAGCACCTGCGAAGCGACCGACGTGTCCCTGACGGTCATGTATCCTCCCACAACCGGGTAGCGCCCATTGGAAAAAGTCTGCTGCCCGCTCAGCAACTGTTTGCCGGTATCCTGAATTACCAGCGCGCCGGGTACAAAGGCGTATTCTGCCGGCAGGATCGAATAGACGCCCGCCTTCAGCCCCAGTGACGGCATCGCCTCCAGATACACGGAAGCGCCCGGACGCGTTGCAGAACCGTCCGGCAGGATTACGTAGCGTCCCGTGACCGTGAGCGGATTTTTCGAGCCGGGGATACCCGACTGCCAGTGACTGGCATACACCGACCCGCCGCCTGACAGATCCTGGATTGAGCCATTTCCTACAACCACCTCGTTACCGCTGAGGGTGATCGACTTGGTCGGTGCGGCAGTCACTTCCGACCCTTTATTGTTGTCATCCACGTATTTGGACCACCAGGCCGAGCCGGAACTGTCGTAAGCGCCGTACGCGACCGGCGCTGAACCGGCGGTGGTGATGACACTTCCGGCAGAAAGTTCGACTCTTCCGTTTGCCCCGCTGTCAAGGGTTACGTTCCCCATCGGGGCCGCGATAAAACCGCGATGATCAATTCCGCCCGCTGCGGCGATAGTCAGATTGCCACCGGCCGAATAAATTGGTGTCAGGTCGTGATTGTTTGCAGCTCCCGGCAAAGTGGTTACCTTTCCGGGGGTGGTAATGGTGAAGCTGCTGGCGGTGGTGGGATAGATGTGATTGGCCTGTAACGTCAGGTTGGCGGACGTTGTTCCCAATGCACCCAGCCATTTATTTACATTGGGATCGTTATTGTATAAATCAGCAAAGGTCAGATCATGCTCGGCCTGCAGGGCAACCTGGTTGAAGCCCTTCAGCAGCATGCTCCCCTGCAGGTCCAGATACTTGGCAATAAAGTTGATCTTGTTGCCTCCGGTATCGATCGAAGAATCCAGGGTTGGCACAGGGAGAGTCCCGGAATTGATCCATTTGATCCAAGGCGCCTGAATGGTTGCCAATTGACCGTTTGCACCTGTTACTCCCTGAATCAGGGGGCTGTCCAGGGTCAGTTTGCGTCCGATTGACAGACTTATGTCCGTTGGAATGCCGATCTGGGTCGGGCTGGAAAACGTCAGGGCGTCAAAACCGCTTTTCTGATAGCGGTCCACGTCCTTGGTATTGAGTGTCAGATTACCTATTCGGTTTTTTATGGTTAGTGAGCCGCCCTGCGCCCCGGTCATTTTTCCTGATCCGGCAATTGTACCGTCCAGCGTCATTCCGGTGCCATAGGCGAGCGAGAGACTGCCTGCTCCGCCGGCAACTGCAACAGTGGTCAGCGTGCCATGCGCATCCCTGATTAACCCCTCAGCACGCTCCGAGCCGGATACATCCACCAGGGCCTTGGACTCCAAAATCAGATTTCCCGCAGTAGCCTCAAGGGACACTGACCCGCCTGATTTTGGGAGCGGGAGGGGAGCGAGCTGACCAACCTTTGTGGCTATGCCGGTTTTGTTGTAGCCAACGGCTGTTATCTGGCCGCTATCCCGTATAACCAGGTCGCCATATTTTGCGGTGGCTGAAACGTTGCCGCCGGAGGTGCTGACCGTTCCGGCGATGTCGATCAGGGGAGCCGTCAGCGAAATGGTGCCACCGGGTGCGGTGGTTACGGCCGCACCCTGTGCGATGGTCAGTAGTGCCTGCTGATTATTCTGAAGAGCATTTCCGGATGGGTCAAGATTGGCGGAGCTGTACACATTCGTTCCGGCATTCAGTGAGAGGGAGGTCTTACCGATCTGGTCCAGAAAGGTCGGATAGGTTGTGGAGAAACATGAACCGGCGCTGCAGGTAGCCCCACTGCCGGTCGCTGCCCTGTTATGTACATCTATCTTTATCAGCGAAGGCGTCAACTGAACGCCGGCAGCCACCGTCAGGTTGTCAGTCGCGCTCAGGCTGATCCGCGAAAAGCCGCTGTTACTGAAACGATCAGCCCCCAGAACAAGCTTACCCACCAGATCATTGGGGATTGTTCCATTTATATCAAATTCGGCGTTGAACTGTTTCCCCTTCCCATTCTCGACAACCTTAACTTCCTGGGCGTGCAGAACAAGCTCGCCACCATCCTTGCCGGGCAGAGAGTAACCGCGCAATTCCCCCCCCAGGGAAATGGTCGGCGCCTTCACCGTCAGGCTGCCGGCGTTGCCGCCGCTGACAGCGCGCTTTTGGTCGATCAGGTAACCGCCGCTGACATCCAGCAGCGCCCCGTCCTTAATCACGATGCTGTTTTCGTTGTTCTGCGTCAGTACTGCACCGCTCGCTCCGGCAGGAGAAACCTGACTCAGTGATATGTAGCCTCCGGAAGTAAAACCACCCTGGCGAATATCGAGTGGGGAGAGCCCCAACCGGCTGTTGTCGATCCGCTCTCCGGCCGTGGAAATACGGCTGTCGCTCCCCAGAAATATGGTTTCCGCAACCTGACGGTAGAGCGGGTTATTCTGTGCCGTACCGGAGGAAGTAATATTCGGGCGGATCATCATGTCAACCGAGCCGCCCGGCGCCGTAACAGATCCCAGGAATTCTATTCTTCTGGATGCGGCTTTATAACTCCCGCTGGAGCGGAGGATATCATTGCCATCCTTGTCGGTTTTACCGGTCGAGATCCAAGTAATTCCTCCGGGACGCAGGACAATCCCGGCGTCCTTTTCAGTCAAAATCGAGGTATTGGCATAGAGTGACAGGCTGCTCAGGCCAGCCTTGTTGATCATGTCGGCGGAGATCTTGGTGGCGGTATCACCGGCAATCAGGGTCGTGTCATTCCAGTTCCGCGCGGTTGCCGCAGCTGGAGATGATTTTTGCACCACAATGCTGTTGACAGCCGCGTCCTCTGTAAAAGTCACAATCGAGCCAAGAGTATTCGACAGTTCGTTTCCGACAACCAGCCTGCCCCCGGTAGGCGCTTCCAACCCGCGATTTTGGGAAATGAGATGATCGATATATCGCTGGTATTCGGGGCTTGTCGTAGCTGCATTTTTATCCGAGTCCAGATAGGGTGTCGATAGCGTCTGATAGACACCGGTCGTGACCGATGCCTTCAGGTTGAGACCATCGTCCAGACCTTCGATCGCCCGCGACTTTAACGCCAGCGAACCGGCATTGCCCCCCACAACCCTGAGGTTGTCGGTGGAGTTTGTCTGCAACTTGAGCAGGTGTCCTCCGAAAGAAATCCCGCTCAATACCTCGCTTCCGAATTTGCCGTAGCTCTTGACGGTACTCCCGAGTATTCCGGAATAGGTCAGCCACTCCGGTGCGGAGCTGATGTCGTACACATGGCCATCGCTGCCAATCACCTTCGAAGCCGCGGGCGCGGAACCGCTGTAGGTGATGGAGCCTCCGGACAGGTTAATTCCGGCACCCGTGCTGATAATAATATCCTGGAGTGTGTAGTTATGCGTGGTGCCGGGATCAGTTTTATTCGGAGCCCCGATGGAGACATTCCCGCCGACAGTGCTGAGCTCCCGTGCGTTTTTTGGCATGCCGAGATAATAGCTGGACAGGTTGCCGATGGAGGAACCTTTCAGGACATCAACCGTAACCGTGTTGCCCGACAGAACGCCGGCCTTCTGACCGTAGTCGTCCCGCAGATAGAGGCTGTTGAGCTGAGCCTCGATAAACTGGTCAGTCATGGGGCGTTCAATGTTGAGCCCGGAGACATCGATACTGCTCTGCTCCCCGAGAAAGACCCGCTCGACAGCCTCCATACTGACATTCCCGGAATGGGCGGTGATGCTTCCCTCATGATCGATACGGGCCAGGGCGTTCACACCCGTTCCGAACAGGCCGCCGAAGACAACGGCGCCGGGAGAGAAAAGCAACGCGTTTCGCCCCATGGCCTCGGATGAGTCACTGATCGCTACCTCGGTATCACTCCCCTGCCCGGTGGCTACCAGATCCTTTGCAAGAAGATAGACAACCCCGTTCTGCCTGCGGGTGGTAACCGCCCGAATCAGGCCGTCGTTACGAACCGTATTCCCGTGAAGCCCGATCCAGCCTCCATCGGCCCCGTACAGGGAACCGCCCTTCATATTGGCCACATCACCGGCCAAAGAAGTATCGGAATAAATCACATCTTGAGGATCCCTGGTCTCCGTGATCTCCTTGATCTCCACCTGGCCGTTGGCCTTGAGTCCCACCAGATCGATCTTGCCACCCGGAGCGCTGATGCGTCCCAGGTTTTTTATCCGCGGACCGACGAAAAAGACCGAACCGCCGCTGTGGGTGGTGATGGTGCCTTCGTTCTGGATTACCGTGTTGTCAGAGATTGGAGTTGGGTTTGAAGGGTCAGTATCGGAGAAGTGGTCATCCTTGAAGATCAGCCGTCCACTATTGAAGTTATCATCCGAAATGTCGAAAGCCGAGGCGATCAGCGACTGAACCTGCACCGATCCGCTCGGCCCGAAGAAGACGCCGTTGCGGTTGATCAGGTAGACCTTGCCGTTGGCGGTCAGGCTGCCATTGATAATCGACGGGTTCACGTCAAAGATGCGGTTGAGCACGGCCGAGTTGCTGCTCCCCTGCTTGAAGATGACAGAGGCGTATCTACCGATGTCGAAACTGGACCAATTAATGATGGCCTTGTCCGATGTCTGGGTGATGGTCATGGTGCCGTCGATATTGGTGTACGTTGCGAGACCACTTTTCAAATCGAAGCCGCCCGGCAACTGATTGACATCGATCGTACGAGGCAGCACCGTCCTACCGATCAGCCCCGGAAATAGTGGAGACGCCGCGGAAGACACTGTCGGTGTAAAGGCGGTGGACACGGCCATGGCCAGGGCGCAGCCTTTGTAGAACAGAGGGTGGGCCGAATCTTTTCGATAGTGGGTCGGGTTCTTCATATTTATCTCCTCCGGACGGCGAACGGCATTTCGGGTTACGGTGAATCAAGCCAGATAATTGATTTAAACTTTAAAACCGTTCTCACACGAAGCCACGAAGAAAAGCGGGAAAACCGAAAAACACGATCTTTGGGATAAAAACCTTTTTTTTGATTTTAACCTTCGTGATCTTAGTGCCTCCGTGTGAGACCGGTTCAATTGTGCTTGTATTCTCGTTTAAAACTGCCAGCGCACCTTGAAATGCACATAGGGTTCGCCGGACACGGTCAGTTTGGTGTCGCGCAGCGGAAAGGCAACGTCGGTCTGGAAATCAAAACCTCCCAGCAGCGTCCCCCGCAGACCGAACCCGGTTCCCTGCAGATCGGTGAATCCCTGACCGGATTGCGGATTTCTCACCCAGAGCTGGGCCATATCGTAGAACAGGAAGGGTGTCAGGGAGACTCGTTCGCCGAGTACCTTTTTGAACAGATCGGGAGCGGAAAGCTCGACGGTCCCGTGCAGGGCGTTGTCTCCGCTTGCTTCGCTCTCGTGATAGCCGCGCACGCTTTCCGAGCCGCCACTGGTGTACTGCTCGTTGCTGATCAGCGGTTGATCGCAGAGCTGGCCGTCCAGTTTCGCCAGCAGCGACAATCCGTACGGCAGCTGCTGGTTTCGTTCCAGACCGGCGGTCATGGAGATGGGGTTGCCGGTTGATTTGAAGCGTTTGTCCTCAAACTGGCGGATATCGTTCACCCCACCGCGGAACAGCAGCGTAATACCGGCGTTGAATGAGGTCAGACCGCTGCCATCCTTCAGATAGGCGCTGTAGGCGGCGGTAATGGGGAGATAGCTGATGGGGGTCTTGTCCCCGGCAGCACCTGCCAGACCCACCGTTTCCGAAAAATCCTTGTAATCAAAGCCGGCCACAGCCGTATGAAAAAAGCTGTCCGTGCCCTGTAAGGGCAAAATCAGGCGGGTTCCGACAATGGAGCCCTTGCCCAGATTGGAATAGCCGAGAGCGGAATTCGTGTTACTGTTGGATATGACGCCATAGACGACCAGCTTGTCATCCGGATTCCAGAACAGCGGCATGGTGTACGACGATGAAAACACCTGCACCTCATCCGGGGCCTGGGGCGCCACCTGATACTGTACCGAGATGGAATGATCCCTTTGCCAGAGATTGTCGTAGCGCAGGGCAGCGTTCAACCTGAGATCGGTGGTGTCATGGCTGGAGCGGTTGTTGATCTCCAGGCTGCCGTGCAGCGGGAGCTTGTCCTGAACCTTCAGGGAGATATCGATGGTTTCGGGAGTCTTACCGATCTGCATCTCCGGTATAACCTTGACATCGGGATTGCGGTTGACCCGGCCGATATCTCTCTGCAGGTCCTGAAGGTTCAGGACCGTGCCGGGTATCACCGAGGGTATATCCCGCAGAATCTTTTGGGTGGACACATGCGTGTTTCCGCTGATCAGAACATTTTCGATGCGGTTTTCAATCACCACCAGGCGAAATAATTTATTGGAACCGGACTGTTCCGGTATGTTCACCAGCATGGCGGGATATCCCCGGTCATGGAAAAAGCGCTCCAGGGCATCCCTGGCCCCCTCCACATCCGCGGCTGTCCGGTTGCGCCCCGTAAACTGTTTCACCCGCTGCTGCAACTCTTCCTGACTGAACAGGTAGGTCCCTTCGATGGTGAACCCCTTGATGGTAAAGCTTTCCGATTTTGCAGAAGGTTTCGCCACCGGTTCTTCCGGCAGCAGCGCGTAATCATCGGCTTCAGCCGGTTTCTTCTCAACCGAGGCTTCTTTCTTGTCAGGTTGCTGTGGTGTGGAAAGCACGGGAGGCTTTTCCGGCGCCTTCTCTGCCACGACCGGGGGAACAACTGCCGTCTCCCCTGCCCCGGCTTCGGCCGTTTTCTCTTCCGGCGCCGGTTCGGGCCGGAGTTCCCTTACTTCAAGCAGAACCGTGGAAGCAGCGGACGGCTGTTCGCCGATCACAACCTCTGTCCCGGCATAGCCCTGCTCCAGAAAAAAGGTCTGCAACGTTTCCCGGGCAGCCTCGATATCCGCCACAGTCCGGTTCCGCCCTATAAAACGGCGCAGTTGTTCCTGCAATACTTCCTGGGGAAAACGCTTGTTCCCCTCGATGACAAAACGCCGGATGTTCCGTGTACTTTCCCGTTGAACAGCCAGCGGCAAGGCTTCATTGGCTGATGTATCCGGTTCATCGGCGCGGACCTGCTGCTGGAGCAGCTGCAAACAGCAGACAATGGTCATGATTCGGCGTGCAACCTTTGGTGATGCCACAAAAAAACTGGTCATATTACAAGAGCTCCCGCATCATTGAACGGAGCGCGGTAACGCTCTGAAAACCTTCCATCCTGCGCGCCTCGCTGCCATCCCCCTTGAACAGAACAATCATCGGAAAACCGTTCTGGGCATATTTCTGCTTGTACTTCGCTTCCTTGTCCGAGTTGACCCTGACCCAGACAAAACGGTCCCTCAGAGCTGCGATGCGCGGGTCGGGAATGACATCGCTGAAGGTTTTCTTGCACCAGGAGCACCAGTCGGCGTGCAAGATCAGGAGTACCGGTTTGCCCTCCTGTTTTGCCCTGGCCAATCCGGCATCATGGTCTTCGATCCAGTCGATTGACGCTCCTTGGGGCGGCGTTGCAACGGAGACGGTTTCCAGATCCAGTACAATGCTCTTGCCGGCCAGCGGATGATTCATATCCACCGTAAAGGTAATTCCATCCGTGGCGCTGATAACTCCCTCGCCGTCCTTGAGCGGGAAAGGCGCGCCCAGTTTCGGTTTCAGGGTAGTTGTAATGGTATCCTTAGCAACTGCCACACTGACCGTACCGTAAGTATCTGTGAATTGCGCGCCGTCCTTCACTTGAAACTCCAGCGCCACATCACGCTCGGTAACCTCGGCCACCCTGGATTTGAAATAGGGCAACAATTCAACCTCTTTATTCACAACCGGAAAGGTCGAAAAACGTTTGACATATTCGTCGGCCGGCATGCGGATCGTGGTGGGGAAAGCCTGACTGCAGGGGAGTTGCTGGGTTTTCTTGGGATCTGGCATGCCAAAGGCCTTGTCCGGCGCCAGTGTGATGCGGCGTTTCTCACCAGCCTTCATCCCGACCAGCGCCTCAGCCAGGCCCGGCATGATTTCCGGTTTGCCGGCCACCAGTTCCTGCGGGCCATACCCGCCCGGCTCACGGTACCAGGACACTTTTTTCACGGCCTGGTCCCTGGCGATCTTTTCCTGGGTGGTTGCCACCAGGGTGCCGTCTTCCAGTGCCACCGTGTAATTCACCGTCACCAGATCGCCTGAACGGGCAGCTGCGGTTGCCCCGGCAGCCTGTGCTGTCATTGACAGCATTTTAGCCATGCCTTCATCAAAGACTTTTTCAGCCTGGGGATCAAGCTCTCCCCTGGCGACATTGGCAGGAACGGATTGAGGCTCGATCACCTTTTTCTCAGCCGTTTTCAACGACTTCACCTGTACTTCGCAGCTCAGTTTTTCGCCGCCAAAGGGGTGACCGTAATCCAGGGTGATCATCTCATCATCAACGGATACAATCCGGCCGATCATATTGCCGGTCCGCACCAATGTTCCCGGAACGGCCTGGATATCGATCTCATACCGATCTTCTTTTTCCCGGATCAGCCCCTTGCCGAAGGGGAGATCAATTTCCATAACAGCCGGCGCGAAACGGATCAAAACCTCATCTCCGGTTATCGCAACCACCTTGCCCGGCACAACCGGGTCAGTGACATACTTCTGATCTGTGGCAGCATCCATGCCGGTGCGTGTTTTATATTCCGCGAGTGTCATGCGTTGCTCTTTGGGGCGTTTCCTGACCTTCGCTATTTTCACAATCGGTTTGCTGTCCGGCTGAACCGCGTAGCGATCAGCGGTCAGTTCTGTACGAACGGTTCCATCCTCTCTGATTCCCACCAAGGCTATTGCCAGGCGCTCGGCAACATCGTCCTCAAGCATCATTCGTTCTTGAACCGGTTTGTTCATTTTCGCGCCACCCGCCACCACTATCAGCGGTTCTGCGCTGACGCGCTTTTGATAGATGCGGGAAGAAGGAGCACTCTTTTCGGCATCCGGATCGGTGCTGAGCGCCAGTTCACCATTGGGCAGGCGGCAGGTGAAATGTATCCCCACGCCGTCACCGGCCGCGATGATCCGGTTGCCGCCGGAGGCGCAGCCACCCAGGGCCGCGGCCAGCAGGGTCAGATAACAGGTTGCTTTCATATTCCGGTTCATCAACTCTCTCCTTGATATTCCATTCACATCGTTATTGACGGGTCATTACCTGGCATTACCACAACAGAGAGGGCATGAATTGCAGCTGCAACCCCAATTAGCCCTATAAGCGAGGAGACAATACACAGGTTTTGTTTCAACTGTGCGTCTGTCTGGTTAAGATTGGATAAAAATTTCAACGGGTAACAGCAAGCAGAGTCGTACCATGAAATGTATGTATGCATTCTACGTAGTCACATTCAAAAGCAAATCCCCCTCGGTCCCCCTTTGTTAAAGGGGGAAGCTTAAGTCCCTCCCTTTTGTAAAACGCGGAGGCCTAAAGGTCCCCCCCTTTACAAAAGGGGGGTCAGGGGGGATTTGCAGTTAAGGTGCTACTCTGACCACTAACCACGCTGAATCCAGGTTATTCAAATTTTTGAAATCTTCACCGGGCTGACCTTTGAATGTAACAATTGCGTGCTATGGTCCTTTCAAACGAAAAGCAAGAGAGCAGAACGCGACAAAAAATGAGTTTTAGAAATTTTTACCAACCTGACCTTTGAATGTAACAAACGCATGCTAAGGTGGTCTCAACATTCCAGCACAACGAAAATGGTCCATGGGAAAGAAGAAGGAAAAACATCTCAAGAAGCTGGATAAACTCAAGGAAGTCATGCACAGCATGGTTGACGAGGAGTTTACCGGCCACGTCAAGATAAACTTCACCCAGGGCGGCATCGGCAGGATCGAAAAGTTCGAGGAGATTTTGAAAGAAGAATGAAATACTGAAGCGGATGAAGTTTCCACTTCAGTATTAGAATACGAATAGACTGTTTCAGCAGGGTACCTTGCTGCCCCGGATGCCCTCCGGGTACCAGAAAGCCCGACTTGAACACATGCCGCACTCTTCAGGGAATTCAATTCCCAAAGTGCCTAATGTGATTGAGCCGGGTTTTTCGTTTTTTTATCTCATGGCATGCGCCGCAAAGGGGGTCTAAACACTCACAGAGAATTCATTTCATATGAAAGAAGGCCACTGCCTTCAAACATACCTTCAGAAAAAGCCAAAACCACGGGTAACCGGGTGACGGAAAGCCGACGGGTCCTGAAAACGGATGGCCGGGTTGTCTGGGGAAACTGAAACGCAACAGTGAATCGTTCATTCAATTTACCCACCCCAAAGGAAGAAAAGGAGAAGAACCAAATGTTTAACGCAAAGAAAATCGCAATCACTCTCGCCGCAGCAGCCCTGATGATGGGTGTTTCCACCAGCGCCTTCGCCGCCTTCGCCGACATGGAACTGATCCGCGTCGTTTATGAGCGCACCACCGGCACCACCGAACAGCTCACCGATCTGGGTTCCATCACTTCCTTGTTGAGCGGCACGCATACCATCGCAGGCGATGCTCTTTCAGCCACCAACCCCAGCAACCTGTATGTCGGCTATTTTGCCCTTGACCGCGCCACAAATCATGTTTGGGCTACCAGCGGCAACGCCAATGCACCGGTCATGACAGGTACTCTGGCTTTAAATACACTTAAAAACGGCACCAACTCAGTGTACAGCTACTACAATTCACTGACCGCCGACGCCCAAGGTGTTGTTACAGGTGCCCAGAACAACACGAACTCCTACAGAGGTAAGCTGTCTGCCAGCCAGGGGCGCCTTGGTACTGCCCTCAACGGCAATTCAACGATCGAAGGCAGCCTGAGCAATGGTTCCCTCGTCCAGAGCCTCTACTATTGGTCTGACGCTTCGATTTCCGGCTCCGTAGGCCAGCAGATTAGCGGCCTGACCATCGCCACAAACGCCAATGGTTCCACTACGGTTACCGCAACCCCGATCCCAGCCGCCATCTATCTGATGGGCTCCGGCCTACTGGGTCTGGTTGGTGTGCGTCGCCGCAAGAACGCCTAACTGATATACATTCTGCCCCATTCCCATCGGTTCCGCCCAGGGAACGGGGCAGAATAAAAAATCAGACACTCACTCAACCACTCTTTTTGCAGACACTCCAAACCTAAGGAGATTCACCATGAAAAACATGAAAATGACAGCCCTGACCGCCACCGCTGCCCTGCTTGCCATCGCAGGCGTTGCCCAGGCCGCTCCTGCCGAACTGAACATCTACGGCGCCTCGGCCCAGTACACCTACTGGAATGCCCAGGGCCAGCACTATGCCTCGTCCCGCCTCGGCTGCACCGCCGGCGCTGCGGTCAACAACGGCGGCAAACACGGCTTTGTTTCCGCCACCAACTGCACCAGCACCCTGGTACCGGTCAATGCCGCCACTGGCCATCGCGACCTGGACATCCGCTACTCCGGCATCGCCTCCGCCGAAGGTGTCCTGGCCGTTTCCAAGCAGGCCCCCCAGGATGCCACCCTGGCAACCGGTTGCAACGTGGCCAACGGCGAGCGCCTGATGTATGCCTCTTCCTCCACGCTGGTTTGCAAACAGGTACATGTCGGCACTTCCGACGTGGCCGGTGAATCCCTCGCCCAGAACTCCAGCGGCCAGAAACTCGGCCCCATGGGTGGCGGCGCATTTAGCGCATCCTTTTCCGGCGTCAGCACCGCCGGCCTGACCCCGAACAACACCGTGGTTGTGCCCTTCGGCTTCTTTGTTAACAGTGCAGTAACCGCAAAGACTTGCACCGCCGGCCTGGTCGGCAACTACTGCCTCGCCAACACCGACTGCGATACCGCCCCTGCCAATGCAACCGGAACCTGCGGCGCCGCCGCCACCATCACCAACATCTCCCGCGAAGAAGCCGCCATGATCTTCTCGCAGCAGGTTGGCGACTGGTCCGACCTGGGCTCCTACTTCACCGCCCAGCCGGTGGTTGCCTGCCTGCGTCACGCCGGCTCCGGCACCCACGCCACGCTCGACCTGGCAGTCATGAACACAAGCTGGGGCGCTGGTATTGCCACATCAGAATCTGCAGGTAGCGTTTGGTTCAACCAGGGTTCCGGCGACGAGATCAAGTGCATCAACGGCGCCACCACCGCAACCCCTACCGGCAGCCTGATCGGCGCCATCGGCTATGCTGATGGCGACCAGGCTGTTGGCGTTGCAAACACCAGCCAGAACGTCAAGCAGCTCAAGTACAATGGCTTCTACCCGACCCGCACCGCCATCCGTAACGGTCTGTATGACTTCTACAGCAACGCCTGGCTCTATACCAATGGCCCCACCACCGGCCTGGCAGCCGACTTGGTTGCCTATGCCCAAGACCCGGCCAATGTACCTGCTTCCAAGGCCAACTACTGGGCCGCAGTAGCCGAGATGAAGTACAATAAATCTGCCGACAATACCTATCCTGCTTATGTTGGCGCTTCCATCCCGATGCTGCCGTAATCTATACTTTTCCTTCCTGCAATGTGATCAACAGGGCCTCCGCAACGGAGGCCCTTTTTTTGTATGCTGTCGCAAGTTGATTGCGAGTATTCAAAAAAACATTCGGGTCGGCATTTACAATATCAAGCGCACACACCACAGAAGATGGCAAGCAAATCGAACCTCGAAACATTCAAACATCCCTCTGTCCACCGTCCTTTCTAGGAGCCTGTCGGACTTAGTCCGTTCAGCTCCTGCTTCGTTTTTTACTTAACATGCTGATTTGACTTGCATTTGTTGCTGTTTATGCTTGTGTTGTCCCTCCGTGCCGTGTTATATTTCCCTTGTAAATCAGCTGGTTAATTAAGGGGCACGGTGCATGAAGGTAACATTTGCTGACGTTGACAGAGAAACCCTTTTCCTTTTACCTCCATCGGTTCAGGACTGGCTACCCGAAGGGCACTTGGCCCGGTTTGTAGTCGATATCGTTGAACAACTCGACCTTCGTTCTTTGAAAGCATCTTATTCCGGTCGTGGTTCTCAGCCTTACAATCCGGAGATGTTGGTTGCGCTCCTGTTTTACGGATATGCCACAGGAGTCTTCTCGAGTCGCAAGCTGGAGCGCAGCACGTACGACTCGGTGGCTTTCCGCTTTATAGCAGCTAACAGCCATCCCGATCACGATACGATTGCCAGTTTCCGGCGTCGATTTTTACCTGACCTCAAAGGGTTGTTCGTAAAAATACTGATGATCGCCCATGAGATGGATGTTCTGAAACTCGGAACGGTCAGCCTGGACGGAACCAAGGTCAAAGCCAACGCATCCAAGCACAAAGCTCTGAGCTATGAACACGCCAACAAGCTGGAAGCACAACTCAAAGCAGAAGTGGCTGAGCTGCTCAAGAAGGCCGATGCTGCGGATAAAGCGGACATCCCCGATGGCATGAGCATTCCCGAAGAGCTTGAACGTCGTACGAAGCGTCTTGCAGCGATAGCTGCAGCCAAGAACGAGATTGAACGACGTGCGGCCGAGCGTGCCAAAAAGGAGCGTGAAACCGGAAAGAAGCCTGGCGGCAAAAAACCAAAACCGCCGACAGCCGGTCCTACAGCCAAAGACCAGGTCAATCTGAACGATAGCGAATCACGCATCATGCCAACCTCTGGTGGCGGCTTTGAACAGGCGTACAATGCCCAGGCAGGAGTTGACACGAAAACAATGCTGATAGTTGCTAAACATGTTACTCAGCACACAAACGACAAGCAGGAAGTAACTACGGCACTGGAAAACATTACAGCATTGCCGGAGGCACTTGGCAGTGTAACGGAATTCATTGCCGACTGCGGCTACTTCAGCGAAACAAACGTAGCTGCCTGTGAACAAGAGCAGATCACCCCGTACATCGCTGTTGACCGACAAAGCCACAACCAACCGCTATGGGATAGATTCCGTGAACCGCCACCGCTTCCGGACGATGTCGATGCGGTTACCAGAATGAAGCATCGTCTTACAACAGTAGTTGGTAAAGAAGTCTACGCAGCAAGAAAACGCACTATTGAGCCGGTATTCGGCATTATCAAGTCGGTCTTGGGGTTCCGATCGTTCCTATTACGTGGATATGAAGCAGTACAAGGCGAATGGGATCTTGTCTGCATCGCCTGGAACATAAAAAGGCTTCATGTGCTGGCAAAATAGGTTAAGAAAGATCTGTTGCGACCCTGATATTCACCGAAAGCAACCGGCAAACAAGATTAGTCTGGTACAGATGGCCGGCATACAATAAAAATCAAAATTGAGCAGACTGGCTTGTTCATGATCTCAAGCGCAAGTCAGACAGGCTCCTAGGTCGAATATTTTTTGTATTCCAAGGCAAGAAACCGGTTGGCTGGTTTTGTACGGAGGGTTGAGAGTTCATTCGACATGAGCATCTAATTTAATAAGCGGCTTTTGTGTGATTCAATCCGATTATTAGTGCACGACTTTTATTTCCAATTGTATTCAAGAGCACGATCCGGAATCAGGAAAAATACCAAGTGTGGGGTCGGAGGGGTAACGCTGATATTTTATGATGAACGATTGTTTCTCAGTCAGTATGCCGGGCGCTTTTACCGGGGTGAGATGTAACTATTTCACAGCAGTCAGAGTTTTGTTCGAGCTAAGCAGTTCGTTGGCAGCTTTGACAAACTGGGTCAGGACAGGGTCTGAGGTAGCAGCAGCTTCGAACAGTGCCAAGGGTGGTACCACGGCCAGGGGAAACTCGATCGCCTCTTTTCCAGCCAGGACCGTGACCGAAACATTGTGCGCTCCCCGCTCAGGCACGATCTCAAGAATCCAGTTGCCGTTTTCAGCGATCTTCAGGTCGGTGCATGAGCCGCCGGCGATGAAGAATTGTGAAGCCCGCGCACTGTTTTCCGGTGTCTTGATCCTCAGTCTAAGACTGGAACTGCCATCGGAGAGTTGCAGGGGAGGTTCCTGAATTACTTCGGACCGGTTTAACCGCAGCAATTCAGCCAGCACAGCCGGTGACCGCTGACCGAACGTTGCACTGAAACGATCAAACAGGCTCTCACGGCGGGTGAATTTTGGCAGACTTTGTACTTCTTCCGCTTTTGACAAACGTTCAGCTTTGTTGTCAGAAGACCCTGCGTCTGGAGTCGGAGCGACAACTTTGACCGGTAACGCAATGGCTGGAAGAATGCTGTTAGATTGAGGTATTGGCTTGGATTCTTTACCATTCGTCACTAGTGCCTGTTCGGAATTATTAGATTTTGACCTATCAGATTGATTGTCTTTTTCCCTCTGAGCAGTCCATTCGTCCAGTTTTTCCTGGCTAGGGTTACTGAACGAGACCTGGGGAGTCACAACCGTGCCGTCCACATTGCGCACAATGGCCGAGAGAAATGTGATACTTCCCCGAAGCCGCACAATCGCCAACGATACATAACCGCTTAGCGGCTTGGGGCTCTTGAGCGGGAGCACAAGAGACCCGGGTGCGGATTCAGTCTGTGAGGAGAGGTCGAGATACGAACTGCTCACCACGGGCGACGTGGGGTCGTCGCTCTGATAATCGATGCGGATCTCGACCGCAGTCATTCGGTTCACGTTATTGGCAGCAATACTGAAGGACCCCTGGTTATTGAAAATAGCCGATACGACCGTCTCGGCACGAGCACTGAACGGTGTAATGATGAAGAGCAGTAGAAACAGCGCGCCCTGCAACACTGACCATCGACGGCCCGGAACGTAATAAAAGCGGTATTCGGTGAACGGGGTTGTAAAAATATTCATAATCAGTCCATTCCGTTATTTATACAGCACATGCTGCAATTAATTGCCCGCTGTCCATGAAATGCGTTTCTTATGCATAGCATATTACTATAACAATCGGGTTACAACCGGACAACCTTTTGGTATTTTTATAGCTGGAGCGCGGGCTCTATCGACCCAGTAATAAATCAAACTGCCATGTCCAGTCGGACAGAGAACATTATAAGAAGCGCTTATCGTGGATCATACAAGAATGATGCTTAATCGGATTCATTATTAGTATCCGTATCCATCCTCTTTCATCCATGAATTCATCCCCGAAACATATCCAGTTGCCTATAACATGCTTATCAAACACTGTGCCTGCGGCACGTGGCAGGAAGATATTTTGCGCATTATTCACGCAACTGAACATTGCCTGTAACGTTTGAATGCTAAGATACGAAAAAATTTACAAGGCTAACCTCGGCAGGCATGCAATATAGAAACAATATGCGTAAATGACCAACTGCGTTATGACCGAGTTGTCAGCAGGGAACATATCGATACGCATTGGCTGCCTGCTTGGATCGAACTTGGCCATTAAAGATGCCTCAATACGATTAATCGAGAGTACATATTTTAAAACACAAGGATTACAGACATGTACAAAAAACTCACCACAATTATGGCAACCTTTGTTTTTACCATGGCATTCACCGGCAGTGCCCTGGCTGCAATTGCCGATCTGGAACTGATCCGCGTGGTCTATGAGCGCACAACCGGTACCAATGAACAACTCACCGACCTGGGTAGCATCTCAACTCTGCTGATCGGCACCCACACCATCGCAGGGGATGCTCTTTCAGCCATCAACGCCAACAACCTGTATGCCGGCTATTTCGCCATCAACCGCACCACAAAAGAAGTTTGGGCCACAAGTGGCAACGCCAACGCACCCGTCATGACAGGCACTTTGGCTTACAATACGCTTACAAACACTTCCTCATCCGTGTACAACTACTACAGTTCTCTAACCCCCGACGCCAACGGTGTTTTTACAGGAGTCCAGAGTAACTTAAACTCCTACAGAGGAAAGATGTCAGCCAGCCAGGGACGTCTTGGCACCTCCCTGAACGCAACTTCCACAATCGAGTCCAGCCTGGCTTCGCTGGTGGGAAATCCGAGCGCTTCGCCTGTATCCCAGACTCTGTATTATTTCATCAACGCCTCCACAACTAACAGTGTGGGGGTTCCGGTCGGCACTATTACTACCAATGCCGACGGCTCCACCACCATAACCGCCAGCGCTCCCACACCGGTGAACGGGGTCTGCGGCTCTTCCAACACCCAAGCATTTGATACCATCCCAACCAACAACCTCTGTTCCGCTGGTTCCGCAAGCGCGGTAACCGGAAGCGGGCCATGGTCGTGGAGCTGTGCGGGACAGAATGGCGGCACAGCTGCCAGCTGTTCGGCCTCTATTAAAACGTATCCCCTTTCTGTCACGTTTTCCGGCAATGGCAGCGGCTCGGTCAACAGCGATCTTTCCGGGATCAACTGCACCGGTGGTAGCGGAACCACCTGTTCACCGGCAAACTTCAATTCCGGGGTAGATGTCGTCCTGACCGCCACAGAAAGCTTCGGCTCCGTTTTCAACAGCTGGTCGGGAACGGGTACCTGCACCCCCATCCAGGCTACCCAATCCTGCAAGGTAAACATGAGCGCGGCGCAGGACGTGATTGCCACCTTTGACAGCCTGCAATTGATCAAGCTAAGCGGCACGACTCAGTATTACGGGTCGCTGCAAGGTGCGTTCGATGACACAACAATCCCGTCCGGGGATACCATTCAGGCTCAGGCTGCCACCTTCAGTGAGAGCAGCCTGACCCTCAATCGAGCGGTAGACCTCTCTCTGATGGGCGGTTATGATCCTACGTACGCTTCGAACAATGGTTACACTACGATACACGGTCAGTTGGTCGTACGATTAGGCTCATTGATAGTGGACCGGATAATTATCATGTAACTACGAACCAGCCCTACGAGGTGTTATGAGGACAGGCTTCATGAAATACGCAGGGGGTACGGAATATGATATTCCGTACCCCCTGTTTGCTGAAAAAAACTCAATTCGAAATGATCATATTTTCACCCCTCCTTATCAAGGGTAAGATGGACCTTAGAAAATGCAGTGAACACAAGGAACTATCATGACCAAGATCGGCCGCAATAAGCCCTGCCCCTGCGGCAGCGGCAGGAAAAACAAGCACTGCTGTGGTACCGGTGTTTCGGATAGAGACTTTTTGCCTTCTTCGGCCGAGTTTTTCAACGAGCAGGGTAATTCGCTTGCGGACCAGGGCAGGTTCATTGACGCCATCCTTTGCTATGAGCGCGCCCTGCACATCAATCCAGATTTTGCCGGGGCCTGGAACAATCTGGGAATTACCTACAAGGAGCAGGGGCTGCTCGATAAGGCTGTTTTCTGTTATCAACGGGCCCTGACCATCGAACCCGCCTTTGCCGGAGCCTGCAACAACCTTGGGAACGCACTCAAGGAGTTGGGCAGGACCGAGGAAGCGTTTGCCTGTTACCGCTCGGCACTGGCGTTGGTCCCGGATTCAGTACAGGTCAACACCAACCTCGGTAACATCCTCTATGACCTGGACAGACATTACGAAGCTATTCCCTGCCTTCGAAGGGCAGTTGAGGATGAAGCCGACTTTTCCACCCTCTACAAGCTTGCCTACTCTCTGCGGGTCACGGGGAGCAACAGTGAAGCTATCATCTGCTGTCAACGGGCACTGACGTTACAACCGAAATCTTCAGCGGCACTGATCAACATGGGCTCTGCCTATAACAGCCAGGGTCGGCTCAATGAAGCCATTTCCTGCTATGGCAGGGCTCAATCCATCGACCCTGATTTCAGTGGTACCTATTGTGCGCTCCTGATGACGCTGCAGTATGCGTATTCAATCAGTAGCGATGAGTTGTTTGCAACAGCACGGCAGTTTGCGGCGAAGTTCGAAGCCCCATTGCAGACAGTGCGGAATACCGAAGAACAGGCCCTCCAACCGGGAGGAAAACTCAAAATCGGCTTCGTTTCAGCCGACCTCCACAACCACCCGGTGGGGTATTTCCTGGAAGGGGTCCTCAGGCATCTCAACCGGGACTCTCTGACCCTGATAGCCTATGCAAACCAGACGATGAAAGATTCTTTGAGCGATCGTATCAGCTCCTGCTTCGATGAGTGGGTAACAGTCAGCGGGATAACGGATGAGCAACTGGCGGAGCGGATCCGGCTGGACGGGATTGATCTTCTGATTGACCTCTCAGGGCATTCCAATGGCAACCGCCTCCTGACCTTTGCCCGCAAACCGGCTCCAGTGCAGGCAACCTGGCTGGGATACGCCAACACCACCGGGCTTGATGCCATGGACTTCATCCTAGCCGATCCGGTCACCGTCCCTCCTGGGGAAGAACAATTCTATACTGAGAAGGTCTGGCGACTGCCCGAAACCTATGTCTGCTTCACACCGCCTGCTGGAGATATACCGATTACCGGTCTTCCGGCACTGCACAATGGCTTTATCACCTTTGGCTGCTTCAACTACCCTGCCAAGCTCAATGACTCGGTCATCACCTGCTGGTCGGACATCCTGCGGGATGTTCCGGATTCGGTTCTGCTGATGAAATACCGGAACTTTGATCATGAAACTGAACGGGAGGTATTTCAACAACGTTTTCGGAAATGCGGTATCGACCCGGCCCGTCTCCGCTTCGCCGGGGCATCCGACCGTGAGGAGTACCTGGCGGCATATCAGGAGGTGGATTTCTGCCTCGACCCCTTTCCCTTTCCGGGGTTGACGACGACTTGCGAGGCGCTCTGGATGGGTGTGCCCACTTTGACTCTGAAGATGTCCCGGGGAATGTACGGCCACAACGGGGAACTGGTCATGAAATCGGTCGGGCTGGACGATTGGGTGGCTGAATCGATCAAGGATTACCGGGAACGGGCCCGGAAACTTGCCGCTGACCTGGAGGGGCTTTCCGCATTACGGAGTACTCTCAGGCAGACCTTGCTTGCTTCTCCCCTGTGCGCAGCGGAGCGTTTTGCGGGGAATCTGGAAGATGCCTTCCGGGGAATGATACGGATGTCAACAGCTGTTGAGTCCACGCTCACTACGTCAGGCGAACCGCTCCAGCCCCATGGGCTAACAGGTCAGGATGCTGCCTGAGTTTTTCTCTCCGGCAGGTCATCCATCAGCTTCCCGAACCACAGCAGCAGGTCCAGCATGGCAAAGGTCACGGACTGCACCGAATAACGGGTGGGAGGGTATTTGGGGTTGGAGTGCGGGGTGTGGGCGCCATTGTCGCTGGTGATCTTGTAGATCAGCTCGGCAAAACGGTCGATGATCTTGTAGCGTTCAACCTTACCGGTTTCGGAAAGATGTTTGTAGGCGCCGACGATATTGAGCTCCCCTGCCACGAAGCGGTCCGGCAGCACATCGCTATTGGCCCGGTTCAGGGCCAGGTAGACCTTCTCCTGCAGACGCCGCATGCAACCCAGGCTGTTCTTGATAACCGTGAAATCCGGGTTGTACATCTCCTTGAGACAGTTGATCAGCTCCTGCTCCGCTTCCCGGTCCAGGTGACGGTCAACCACCGCAAAGACGTCGTGAAAGCTCTGACGCAACCTGACACTATCCAGTTTTTTCGCCTCACCCAGCAGGAAGTCGATCATCTCGCGTTCGTCCCGCCCCTTTGAATAGACCCGCAGCGTCCCCTCGTACAGCTCCTTCAGGTTGTGGTACTGATCGGTCTCCCCGGTCAGCACCACCAGTGGAAGGTGAGAGGCCTTTTCCCCAAAATACTTGATGGCAGCCGTGATAAAGCTGTTGTCCGGCACTTCCTGGCGTCTGGTTTTCATGCATTTCACATCCAGAATCACGCCGACGATGGAAGCGCTCTCCGGCCCCTCGAAGAATTCAGCGGCCTCCTCCAGACTGCCGCAGTGCCTGAGCATGATATTCAGGCGCTGCACATCCCGGTATAGGGCTTCCACATAGGGAAGCGAGTCATCAATAATCAGCATCTTCATCAGCGTTGCCGCCTGTTTTGTCATCATATTCCCCTTTTTGGCAGCACGATCCTGAAGTGGAGCGGGTGTTCGTCACGCACGATCTCGAAGCTGCCGTTGTGCGCCGCAATCACCTTGCCGATCCAGGCGCCGCCCAACCCTTCCCCCGGACTGTCCGCGCTTTTCAGCCCAAATGTCAGAAAGTCCTTTTCACTTAGATTTTCGGGAAACGAGCGGCCGTTGTTGGTGTAATCAATCACCACGCTCCGTCTGCGTTCCCTGATCTCAAAGGTCAACCGGGCCAGAATACAATCACCCTGAAAACCGTGGACCTCGGCGTTGCGAATGAGATTGTGCAACGCTTCAATGAATGACTGGCGATGCAGTCGAATCTTTACCGGATTGTTACAAAGCAGGACAACCGGCAGCTTCGAGGCAAAAAGGGGGATAATCTCCTGCACGAACAGGGCGCGCAATTCCACTTCCTGAAAATCTTCATGCCTGATTTCACGGGTGACCAGTTGGCGGGTGCTGTCGAGGATACTGTTGATGTGCTCCAGGCTGATCACCGCATTCCGCAGCGCCTCACCGACCGTCTCGCTGCTTCCGTCCAGGCGCCGTGAGAGGGTTTCATGGTGCAGGTCACGGCTCTCCAAAAAAGAGATCACCGCGTTGAGGGGAGATTTTGCCATCAGGATATTGGGTTTTACGTTGTGATTCAGGTGACGCAGGATGTTGTATTCCGCGTCATGCTTTTCCGCAACTATTTTTTTGCGATACCGGGTTGAAAAACGTTCCAGGGCGGCATCGGCGGCTATACCGATACTCACGCCAATCACAATCATCAACGAAATAATCAGCACCCCCTGGCGCATGAACAGGTAGTACGTGACAGGTATCAGCACGGCTCCCAACATCGCCAGGCAACCCAGCCTGCGCTGCACGGTTTTCTGATAGGTCCAGAACCAGGCGCAGACCAGCAATACACCTATATCAATCGCCAGGCTGATGGGGGTGACAATCAGGTACGCTTTATTGGAGAGGAGAACAAAATGGACGGTGAGTAGCACATTGAGCAGAATCAGCACCGCACTGTGAAGAAGAGATGTCTGAATTAGAAAAAACATGAACAGCGCTATTGCCGAGCATATCAGTATATTCGAGGTAAACAGTTTTCTGTTCGGCAGAATGGGGTAAAGACGCATTATTCTTGAGTGTCTCCTGATGAACTGTTCGCAGAGCGTTTAACGGCAAGAGGAACCTGGACAGCAACAGGCATGCCATCCCTGCATATGCAATCTAACGTGAAAATCATATTCATGGTGAAAAAAAACGTTCTTTTGACAATGATTAACCTGCCCGCAACAGGAATGTAACCAATCAGTGCTAACGTACGGATGATCAGTCGTCATTGTACCTGGGCTGCCCGGAATCACTTCATAAGGAATGGGATCATTGTCTGAAACCGACGTACGCACTCCTTCCGCTGTCATGCTGATCGGTATCCCGGCCAGCGGGAAAAGTACATTCTACAAACAGCGCCTGTTTGACAGTCATCTCCGCATCAATCCGGATCAGCTCAGGAGCCATCACCGGGAACATGCGCTGCTGGAAGCCTGTCTGGCAACGCAAGTTTCGTTTGTGGTGGATAATACCAATGCCACCAGAATCGTACGCTCACGCATTGTCGACCTGGCCAGATCCGCTGGCTTCCGAGTGATCGGATACTATTTCAGATCAAAACTAACCGAGGCCCTGCAGCGCAACCACCTGAGGGACCGGCACGCACGAATGCCCGTCAAGGGAGTTTTGGGGATTTCGGGGCAACTGGAACGCCCCTCCCCCGCGGAAGGTTTTGATGAACTCTGGTATGTGCGCATGGATGGACAGGGTGGATTTGTGGTGGATCAGTGGGGTAAAAACCCATGATTGGCTGCATCACATCATGTTTCCTCAACTCACCGCCGCACCCCGCGTCACACCAGTGATGAACCGTGACCGGATACGGAAAAAATTTCCATAAAGTAACCAGCCCGCAATACGGATGTAACCGTGAAATGATATGGTGTTCACAGATGGGAACTTTGCTGACCTGACTCCTCCCCCCTTCAGGTCCCAGGAAGCCCGGATATGGAGCGTATACACTACGCCTGTGTCCGGGTTTTTGCGTTTCCAGACAATTAAAACCAAGGTAGAACAGGAGAGGTATCATGAAAAAAGTAGTGATGACCGTTGCCATGATGGCTGTGACAGCGGGAAGCGCCCAGGCGGCACTGGTTGCTAAGTGGGACAATTCAAACGCACCCGGCAACCAGGGTTACACCGAAGGTGGCGGTTCGGCGCATGTTACGGCAACCGTCATGGCCAGAAGCACGGGGCTTGCCGGCAACATCGAAAGCAACTCTCTCAGCAGCGTGGGATTCAACTCGGCCGAAAAATTCATCCAGTTCGGCTTCACGGTCGAATCCGGCTATCAGACGAAACTCAATGATCTCTGGATCGGCACCAAGTCATCGGCAAATGGCCCGGGCTCGATAGGGGTGTACACTTCACGCGACAACTTCACAACAGCGATCTGCACGATTAGCGAGAATACCGGTCAAGTTAACAGCAAGATCGATCTCTCCAGTCTCGGCGCCATAACTGGCGAATTTGCGATCCGTCTGAAAGCAGTGGGCACTAAAAACGCCACAGGCTATGAAGGAATCGCGGATACCAGCACCTTCAGCGTAACCAATTACACCGGGACGCAATTGCCCACTGAATTAGACGGTTCGACCACCACAACTCCTATCCCGGCCGCGATCTGGCTGATGGGCTCCGGTCTGCTGGGGTTGGCTGGAGTCAGGAAAAGACGCGGCTAAGCAGTCAGAGGGTCACTTTCGGCATTGCGTCTACACCCACCAATTTATCCTAAAGGCCTGGTTGCCATTGTGGGACAACGACAGACCACCGAAAGACAGCCGGGCAGGAGTTCCACTCCTGCCCGGATCTATCACACATCCCCATCCCCTTTTCCAAGGGAGTTGTCAGTCTCACATTTGCTCTTTCTTCGTGCCTTCGTGGCTTCGTGTGAGTATGGTTTTAAGGTTAAAAACAGTTTTCCCCACACGAAGGCACGAGGATCACAAAGGTAAGTCAAGATCAAAGTTCAATATCATAAATATAAGTTTTCAAATCCTTTGATATTTGAAGATTCCTCAGGCGGGATGTTGTTTTCACATAGCGCCGAATGCTGTGTGGCTACTCTCAGAATCGTGCCATAGGTTTCGCCGCTATCCGGGGCCTTGTCCCGGATGAATTCCCGCGCCGCGTGGGCAAAACGTGAAAATCTCAGCCGGTCATGGACGACACTTCTGATTGCGTCGTTGAAAGACTGTTGATTTCCGGCCCGGAACACCACACCGGTCTCGCCGTCAACCATCAATTCCCGTGGACCCCCTTCATCCGATACGATCACCGGCAGGCCCGATGCCTGAGCCTCCAGAACCACATTACCAAAGGTATCGGTTGCGCTGGGAAAGACAAACAGATCGGCCGATGCATAGCCGCGCTGCAGCTCTTCTCCGGACAGATAGCCGGTGAACAGAGACGGGTACCCCTTGAGACGCTCCTCCATCTCGGAACGGTAGGGGCCGTCTCCAATCACGGCCAGGGCGATGTCGGATCCTTCATCCACCAGCGCACGGAACGCTTCGACCAGCAGATCCAGCGACTTTTCCCGTGACACACGCCCCACATACAGCAAGGTTACGACCCCGCGCAACCCCCTGGCACTCCAGAAGAACGGGTCCCGCTTTGCCGGTGAAAACTGCTCAAAATCAACCCAGCGGGGCAGCGGCTTCATCTTTTCCAGCGGCAGACCGCGGGAGAGCAGCTGCTGACGGGTTCCGGCCGATGGCACCACAACCTCTTCCATCTGGTTGTAAAACCAGATCATGTAGCTCCAGGCGGCCTGCTCAAGGAACTCGTCGTTGGTCAGGCTGCGCACATACTGGGGGATATCGGTATGGTAGGTGCCGGCTACGGGGATATCCATCACACGAGCGATGAGCAGCCCCAGCAACCCCACGGTGCCGGGGGTGCTGATATGGATACGCGTGAACCCTTCCCGTTCGATGTAATCCATGATGTCCAGAACCGGCGGGAAATTGAGAATCAGTTCGGGATATTCCGGCAGGACGAAATCACCCACCGAAACAAAGGTGACAACACCCTCTTGAGCTTCTTTCGGAGTGCGGCCCGAGGTAATCACCGTCAATCCGACGCCCCGGTCACGGGCGGTTTTGATCAGGCGCTTGATGGTGATGGCAACACCATTGATCTCATCCAGGGTATCGGTAAAAAGGGCGATCTTCTCCGGTGTCGACCGGTGGAGCATTTCCGGCGCTGTATCCGAGAGCGCCCGGATCAGTTCCTTACCCTTGTGCTGGTGGTGAAAGGCCAGATAATAGGGAGAAATGAGGAGATGTACCAGTCCAATGGTGCCGATGGTATTGAGATAGTCAAAGAACCCGGAATTGTGCGGCAGGTTCATCAGCCGCTGGGTGAAGTGAAAGATCATGCGATTGGCGAGCCTGCTGGTAACGGCAAAGATCTTGCGATTGTGGTTTTCCGCGCGGATGCCGTTCATGAATTCGGTATCACTCAGCAGCAAGCGCGCTTCACGGTCCAGAATTTTTTCAAAGCTTTTGTCGTTGGTGTCACGGGACGGTGGCAGGTTTTTCAGGACAAACAGCCGGATCTTCTCGATCAGCGATCCCTTGTCCATTCCCAGCTTAAAAAAACGATCAATCAGGGCGCTGACAAAGGGGGTTGACGAGCGGCGGCGATCTCCGAAGCGCTCACGGTAAAAGCTGTGTCCGATGCCGTACAGGCTGTGCGCCATGGTCAGGGGGCCGCCGTCATCCCCTTCAGCGCGGCTTTCCCCGCACATGATGCCCCAAATGAAACTATCAACCGTATCAGCACTGCAGCTGGTGTGCGCACGTGCGATAAAAAGACCGCCATGATCGTCCGACCCGCCCACCATGCCTTTGACCCAGGGGGTCGCACCGTAGGGCTGCAGATCGTGTTTATCAGACAGGCGCTGCAGGTATGTTTCGGTGAGGGTGGATACCAGCTGATCGGCAAAGCTGTTGAAGCGCCTGGCGCGGCAGCCATTTTTAACCTCAAAGGTGGTGAAGAGCAGCAGCGACTTTTCGAAAATATCCAGGGTCAGTTTGTCGTTCTGGGCGTACAGGGGATGGGCCAGAAAATGGGCAATTCTTACACAGTGAAAATAGGCCACCAGCTGGTACACATCCTTGCGCAGTTCCATGATGTCGCGAAACTGGGCTTCGGTAATGTTCAGCGCTACCACATGAATTTTGCAGCCGTTCTCCGGGAAATAGGCCGTTATCTCGGAGCTGATAAAGGTCCCCGGCAGGTGTCCGATTTCCAGAGCGCCGTTGATGCTGTTGTGGTCGGTGATGGTGACGTAATCCATACCGCGTTCACGGGCGACCCGGTAGATTTGCTGGGGAGTGGTATAGCTTTCCGGACAATTGAATTTTCTCATCGCCCAGTAGGAGGGTTTGTTGGAGTGGCTGGAGTGAACGTGCAGATCTGCTTTGCATGTTTTCATGGAAGATAGAATAGCATTGCCATGTCACGGACAGGTTGGGATTGTGCAATAGTTGTGTAGAAAAAAAAGGGGCCTCCGCTGAGGAGACCCATGTGCTGCATTGAAGGAAGGATAGAAAACTCAATAAATATTTTAGCGGGCAGTCACCGTCCCGCCTGGAGAACAAGACGCAGACCAAAAAGGTCGCCACGGATATCCGGGGCCACATAATCCCGATACGATGTTCTCAGGAAACCCTGGTTTTCTGCTGCCGCCCCACCCCGCATGATCCGGTTTATGCCGAATGGGTCACCCTTGGGATTGTGAGAAGCGCTCTGACGATAATAGTCCCGGTCATACCGGTCGCACACCCATTCCCAGACATTGCCGCTCATATCATACAAACCCAGGTCATTCGGTTTACGGGCACCCACCGGGTGTGTCTTCATGCCGGAATTAGCGGCATACCAGGCGTATTCGTCGGGCGTTTCTCCTTCGCCAACTCCGGCAAAGCGCTGTTTCCTGCCGCCACTTCTGGCGGCATATTCCCATTCGGCCTCGGTGGGCAGACGCCACTTTCTGCCGCTCAACCGGCTCAACCGCATAATAAATGCCTGCGCCTCGTTCCAGCTCACCCGCTCCACCGGGTACTGGCCACCCATAGCAAATTGGGACGGATTGGTTCCCATCACCGCCTGCCACTGTTCCTGGGTAACCTCGTATGCACCCATGAAAAAGTCATCCAGACAGACAGTGTGAACCGGCTTTTCATCCTGCCCTCCGCCGCCAAAGGTATCACCCATGTCAAAACAGCCCCCTTTGACCGCCACCACCGGGATTTGGGGAATCGCACCACCGGAAGCTGATGTCAGGGGTACTCCAAAAAGAAGCAGGGAAAACGAGAAAAACAGGGTGATAACCTGGGTTGATGCTCTACTCATGGCTGAATGTTCCGAAACAGCTGCTTCACGTTGTGATGGGGGAATCACCGTTGCAGTCACACAAGCGATGAACGGAGTCTTCTTCCCAGCGGCGCCAGGAACGCAAGCGCGGAACCGAACAGAAAGCCGGCCGGTGGAATCGGGGTTGGTGTTGTAGTACCATCTATAATAGTGCCGGTGCCCGAATCGATACCAATTGTTGTTTTTGCCGAGGCAATCTGTTGCGATGAGGAAGAAGAACCGGATGAGGTGGGGGTCAAACTGTCTCCGCTGGCGCTGGTGACCGACTCGGTGACATGGTGGGTAAGCGTGATTCTTGCTATTTCCGGAGCGGCAGCTTCGGCGTTCATGTCGGAGTAATAATGCTCTGCTGACTCCAAACGTACGCCTCTGTCACTCCCCATAACGGTAAAATAGGAACTCATGGGAGCAACCGCCACGGTGAAGGCCGATACGTTGTTCCACGTCTGGACTGCCGGAAGATCTGCAACCGGTCCGGAAGCGCCGGGCGCGAGGCCGGCGTAGCGATTAAGCAGGCTGTCAATGACAGCAGGTGTTTCGCCAGGGCCGAAATCGACTCCGGAATCGGAAATCGAGGCCATTGCCGGTCCCGTCAAAGCAAGAACCACGGGGACTGTCATCACGATGTTCTTCAGCATGTTCACGTTTTATCTCCACACAAACCACGAAATAGGGGATCAAAGTATTGGCGACTGTTGCGACAGGAATGCGCTGACGTTATATCACCCGAAAGTCACATCGGTTTTTCGATGATGTGAACATTTGGTGACGATTGCGGACAACGATGGACAGTCACAAAAATCAACACAATTGGATCACTGTTGAAACATGAAGTATGATAGAAGCGCTCTCGGATTTTAAAACGGTCGCGAGGGACTCTTATGAAACAGGGGATCTGGGCTGAGTTTTTGGCAGTGTTGGCGACCATGATGTCGCTGACCATATTGATTGCTTACAGCGGTGCGGACCTGTCGGTGTCGTCCCATTTCTATCAGTCTAATGGCTGGCCGGTGGGAGAGCAATTTCCGTGGAAGTGGCTCTATCGTATGGATGGGTACCCGGCAATTGCAATTGCGACGTTCGGACTCTGCTCTGCCTGCAGTGGCGGCATCATGTCGCGACACCGCCTCTGGCGCCGCCAAGGGATTTTTCTTGTCCTGTTGCTGGTGTTGGGGCCTGGGTTACTGGTCAATGTTGTCTTTAAGAGCCACTGGGGGCGTCCCCGCCCCCGGGATATCGTCGAATTTAACGGTTCACAACAGTTTCGCCACCCCTGGCAACCTGCTATCAACAACAGCAAAGGGCACTCCTTTCCCAGCGGGCACTGTTCAGCGGCATTCTATATGACTGCGCCATTTTTCATCTATCGACACAGAAAACCCGAGCTTGCAAAAAGATGGCTTGTGGGAGGCGCGGGTTTTGGACTGCTGATGAGTTATGCTCGCATTGCCCAGGGCGGGCACTTTTTGAGTGACACTCTCTGGGCTTGGGGAATAGTTCATATGCTGGCAATCATGCTGTCAACGCTGCTGCTATCGAACCGGAACACCATGGTATACGCACCACAACAGGGCGAACTGCAGGATGCCTGATTCAGGGAACCACCCGCTTCCGTTTTCCTGAAAAGCCAGGCGCCATCGTTCCTGATCCGCATTTTCATCCTTTTTGACCTCACAACACCGCATCGTTACAGTCGTGTAAATTGTTTGTGACAGGGTCATGAGGAGCTTTCACAAGACCGGTTTTGCGTGTAAAAAAGAGACGCAGGATGCTATGCAAACGGGGAGGAAACCATGCTTGTGCACATTCTCAGACATGCTGAAGCGATCGAACCGCGTGAAGAACTGCGTGATGAATGGCGGTATCTGACTGACAAGGGAATGAAATCGGTGGAGGGGGTTGCGCGAAGGCTGATCAAGCAGGATTTGAGACCGTCTCTGATCATCAGCAGCCCGCGTGTACGGGCTATCCAGACTGCCCAAATCATGGCGGACGCCTGTGGCCGCACAACCAAAGTGGAAATCAGCGGACTGCTCCAGCCCGATGGAGACGTTTTTGAATTAATCCAGTTCCTGTATCAGCGTACGAAGTTCAAGCAAATAATGCTGGTGGGACATGAACCGCAGCTCAGCACCCTGACCGCTGCACTGCTCCACCACGAAGGCACACGACCACTCAAAAAGGGGAGTTGTGTCGTGCTGGATTTCAGCATGAAAAAACCGGACAAGACGGCCCGCTTCCGCTGCTGTATCACGCCCGGCAAAAAGACGGTTTCAACCCTGAGAAAAGCAACCGCATCATTGTGATGCACATGAATACTATTGGAGAGGATCTGCTGGCTTTCATTGCCACGACATGACAAAGACCATGAGATTGAACCGTTTGCTGCTGGCACTCACCGCCATTCTTTCCCTTCCGCTCTATTCCTCGTCTGCCGCTGCTCCCGTAACGACCGTGACCCACTACAAGGTTTCCACCAAAGGGCTTTCAATCGGAGATGTCACGTCCACCCAGCGCATATCGGATGCGGGGGGAAACAACCGCATCCAATTCGAAACAAGGACCGCGGTAAAGGCTTCTTTTCTCTGGATGGGGTACCAGCTGTCTTCCACGGAAAAAGGCCTGCTGCAGAACGGCGCCCTGGTCGCCTATTCCCACAAGGGCCAGGAAAACGACACGATGGTTGATGTTGAGGGGCGTCTGGAAAATGCCGCTTTCCGGTTCGATGTCCGTGAGCAGGGAGTCACACGTTCAATTGTCATCCCCCGCGGCAGTTACGACTATACCACCATGGAATGCCCGGAAGCTCGCCTTGATTTTTCCCTGACACCGCGGATCACCCTGAGGGTTCTGGATGTGGAAAAAATGGCCGTGGTAAAGCGGAACTACCAGCTTGTGCGTAATGCCCACTATACGGTTGCCGGGAAAGAGTACCCCTGCCGGATAGTTGATTTTTCGGATCAGAACAAAAAGGCCCGGCGCTGGATTTCATGGGATGGGACGACAGTGGTCATGTACCGTCAGGACGGCAAGGGCGACAAGAGCACGTATTCAGTACAGGCGACATCGCTGGCCAGAGGATTGTAACGCTCTCCCCTGCGCGTATCCCTAAAAACAGGCGCAGCTGGTGGGCAGAGATTTTACACAGCGGGCGCGGCCGCAAGGTGGAGTCTTCTGTCAAAAGCCGCTTCAAACAGGTCCCCCTTGACCTTGCCGCCGAACAGTTCCACGGAAACATCATCTCCCCCGGTCATTTTCACCAGGAACGTCGTGGGTGTTATTGAGCAATCCAGTGCGCTCACCACATTGTTCCTGCGCCGGTCAAGTCCATCGGCAAGCCGCAGTATTCCGCCCAGTTGCTTGACGACGATTTTATCCTGGGGGGAAAGCCGGACAAAGCTCTCATGACTCTTCTTGGGCAGGGATTTGCGGTGATAACGGGCAACATTGGCGACAATCTCACGTTCGCGCGGCGTAAAGCCGAACAGGTCGGCATGGCGAATCAGGTGGTAGCTGTGTTTGTGATGGCCTGAATAGTTTATCAGATAGCCGATATCGTGCAGCAGGGCCGCGGCTTCGAGTAGTTGCCGCCACCTTTCGGCCAGGCAAAAGTGGTCTGCAACCGCATCGAAGAGCTCGAGCGATAGTTTTGCCACCTGCAGGGAGTGTTCTTCGTCAAAATGGCAGGAGCGGGCAAATTCGAGGACTGACTCCCGCCATGTACGCGGTTTTTTTTCTTCGGGCAGGAGCTTGTACTTCCGCAATGCACTGAGAATCAGCCCCTCCCTCAGGCCCCGCTCGTTTATCTTCAGCAGATTGGCACCGAAAAACTCCATTATCTCGTCAACCACCGTCACACCGGCAACGATGATGTCGGCCCGGTCAGGATTAAGTCCCGGTATCGCCCTTCTCCCCTTCAGATCTTTCCTCATGAGCATGGCCAGGAGGTGAACGACCTCGAAACGGCGGACTTCATACCCATGGCATGAACCGTATTCTTCCTGGCGCATCGCCATCACCATGGCGGCTATGGAGGTCATGGTCCCCCCCGATCCGATCACGCACTGGACCGGCTGCACTCCATCGAGACATTCGGCCTTGAGGACCTTCCTGATATGTCTGCGCAACTTGAGGTGGTCACCCTTCCTGACCGGATCGGTGCCAATATAGTTTTCCGTCATGACCACCGCCCCCAGCTCAAGGGAATACAGCTCCTCGATATGATTCCCCAGGGCGCTGATGACTTCCACGCTCCCGCCACCAATATCAACGATGGTATAGCGAGTCCCCGTCATGTCGAAATTGCGGAACGTGCTCAGGGTTGCCAGTTCGGCCTCCTCTTCACCGCTGATGACCCTGATGGACATACCTACCGTATCCGCAACCGCCTTGACGAACGCCTCACCGTTAGACGCCCGGCGCACCGCACTGGTGGCAACCGCCTCCACCCCGACGACCCCGTATCCGTCGGCAACCTTCTTCATCCTGGCCAGGGCATCCATAGCCCGTAACCATGCGGCGGGCGAGATGGCGTTGTCATGGGCAATTCCTTCCCCCAGGCGCACCGTCACTTTCTCGTCATCCAGCACCCTGAACGTGCCCATCCTGTCCATCTCCACCACAATGCCGCGGATGGAGTTCGTGCCGATGTCGATGGCTGCCAGTCGTTTCTGTTTCACACCAGATCCCTCACCCGTTCACCGATCTGTTCCAGCGGTTGTGCCACCAGCATGCCGCTGAAATTCAAAAAGAGTTTTCCCCGTTTTGCGTCCATGGCATCCAGAATCATCTTTTCCGTCCCAGCTGGAAAACCGGCTTCCCGGACAATCCCGGAAAACACATCCAGATCGTGCATTGTCCCGAGCACGTCCTGATAGCCCTTCACCAACCCATGCAGGAGCGGATACTCGGCTCTGACCAAAAAGGAGAGCAGTTCCATGCGGTAGCGGAAGTGCTTGACGGCGATCCGCAGGCGATGTTGCGCTTCGATCGCCCCCGGCTCACGCGCCTGTGGCAGCAGTTCACGGATGGTGGAGAGCCGCTGATCGAGAGCGTCTTTGGCAAAGCCGGAAAGGGGGGAGAAGAGGTCTATGCCATTATCGGGCGGGGTAAACAGGGAGAGTGAGTGTAGTGTCCTCAGGTAAAGATCCGACAGCCTGCCCGCTGCAATCTTCCGTAAACCGCTCTCCAGGCCGCGAACGGTCCGCTCCCGGTCATCGTGGCACGTGGCAAGAAATGTCTCCAGATCCCTACGACAGCTGTCATCCAGCTCGGCCGCCAAGGCGGTAAAGAAGAGGATGGCTTCGTCGGTGTTGCGGATATCTCCCAGAAAGCGGGTCACCTTCTTAACCCTTTTGTCGACCGCACTGATGACCGCAGGAGGATAACAGGAGGCAAACAGGGCCAACCCCTCCCTCAGGCGGCGGGAAGCCACCCGCAGATCGTGGATATCTTCGGCATCGAGGGTCGTGGCGGCCTTTTCCCCGCGTCTGAACAGTTCTTCCCCCCGTGCGTACACGAGAACCGTGGCTGCAATCCATAGTGGTGTTGTTCCGTCCAGGTGCATGTCAACTCCAACGCTTCACGATGTAATCAGGAGCTAGCGCGAAAAAACCTCATCCCGGGAGGTTATCAGCTTCTTTCCGGCAGCCAGCCATTTGAAAGTCGCAGGCGCCGTGAAACAGTCGTCGCACTTCAGATTGACGGCCGTTCCCTTTTTAAAGGAATAGCGTTCCCGCAGGAAAAGGAGCTCTGAAACAACACTGCCCAGGTCCGGCTCATGCCCCACCAGCAGCAATTCATCCACCTGACGATAGGTATCGAGAATTCTCAGGAACGCAGCCCGGTCAAACCCCGGCGCCAGCTCACCGGTCACCACGACCGACCCGATATAGGAGAGCGTTTCCGCCAGGATGTCCGCGGTCTGCACGGCCCGCACCAGGGGACTGCTGAGAATCAGGCTCGGCTCGATTCCGTTCTTGAGCATGGTTCTGGCTGTTTTTCGTGCAAAGGATCTTCCCTCGGAGGTCAAATACCTCAGTTCCTCCGGAACATCGGCGGTTCTCTCAATGGCAGCCGCATGTCGTACGATGATCAGTTTCATGGATTTTTTCCACCTTGGGTAATAAGGACACATTTTCCGGCATTAAAAACCAATGGATTACACTTTACAACCAGAAATCAGCAAAAGATACCGTCAGGCCAAATTGTAACACAGTTGTAACAGCTGTCATGATCAGGGTCCTCTCGGGGCACTCTGAATTCAACGCGTATCACATAGATTTGGAGAGCCAGCTGAATCCGTGACACCTTCCCGGCTTCTCTCGCTTAGAATGCCTCCGTCCCGGCGTTTCGGGCATGATTCGCGGCATGGCCGCTGATCACCCGGCATAAGCGGCATGGAGCGTCACGGGCGGCGATTGCCTCCGGCAAGTCGCTCGTTACGCCATTCAGGCGCCGCGGATTCAGGAACCATGTAAATGTCATGTGAACATCATGTCAAGACAATGTAAATTCTTCAAAACTTGCAACCAGCTGCTTTGATTATTGTTTGGGAACCGCTGCAGCTGTGCTACGTTTAGCAGGCCATGCACGTACATACCTACACAGCAGAGCCGACTGACTCAATAAAACTCTATCGACGCAGAAAAATCGGCGCGATTCTGGTTGAACGCGGCAGTCTCACGACAGAACAGCTTTCCCATGTGGTTGAGCAGCTGGGATCCTCCCGTCAGCGTTTCGGCGAGATCTGCATCCGTGATGGATTTATCAGCGAGCAGGATCTGGCCAAGGCGCTGGCTGAGCAGTTTGAACTGGAGTATGTGGATCTAAGCGCCTTCAGAATTGACGAGGAGCTGCACAATACCCTTCCGACCGACGCCATTTATCGCTTCAACTTTGTTCCTCTTGAGAAGACCCTCGACACTCTGTCGGTTGCCATCTCCGACCCCACCGATGTTGTCAATCTTGATGAGATCGAGCTGCTGCTTGATTGTTCACTCAGGATCTCCATCGCCACTGAAACTGCCATCGCATCGGTGATCAAAACCGGCGAGGGTACCCGCCGCGTGCTGCGGGAGGTGTCGGAAGACTTCATGCTGCAACTGGTCAAGGAGACCGACAAGGGTGAAGAGGTCCTCTCCGTCGAGAACATCTCCGATGACACCAGTCCGATCATCAAGCTGATCAATACCACCATCCTTGATGCGCTCAGCCGCCGGGCCAGCGACATTCACATCGAAACCGGCCACGACGGCGTTGAGATAAAATACCGCATCGACGGGGTCATGTACCGCGCCAATGAACCGATCGATCTGCATTTCCAGGCCCCGATCATCTCCCGGCTCAAGGTCATGAGCGAGCTGGATATCTCCGAGCGCCGCATTCCCCAGGATGGCCGCTTCAAGGTCCGTTTCGGCACGAAATCCATCGACTTCCGCGTCTCGATCATGCCCAGCGCCCTGGGTGAGGATGCCGTTATCCGTATCCTTGACAAGGAGAGCATCGCCAATGACCTGAAGGGGCTCTCACTGGAGAACCTGGGTATCAACCAACGTGAGATCACACGGCTGAGAAAGAAGATCCGCGAACCTTACGGCATGGTGCTGGTAACCGGACCAACCGGTTCGGGCAAGACATCCACCCTGTATGCCGCTCTGACCGAGATCCACACCGGCGAAGACAAGATCATCACCATCGAAGACCCGGTTG
>JACAAY010000241.1 GCA_013377095.1 Desulfuromonadales bacterium | reverse complement strand
CACAAAAATAATTTTTGATACCATGGTTCAACATATTACAAAATAACAGCTTTTATTCTAAGCACGTCAAAAAAACATCCGGTGCCGCGAATCGGAGGGCGCCATGAAAGAGATAATCAGCAATCTTGATACTGTCGGTCATGCCCTGGGAATTGGCGGTTTTGAAGGAGTGATGGGCGCACTCGTACTTGCCCTGGCCGCGCTTGTGATCGTCGTTCATTCTTTCTCTCTGTTGAGAAGATCCGGGACTTCAACATACCAGGATGACGGGCAGAGGGTCAGTCCGCTGAAATGGATGGAAGATGCTGACAAAACTGTCGGATGTGACAGAGAATCCCAGGCCTATGATCCTAGCTGGGACATGTTGCCGCATAATGTTTGGCACAAGAACGAATAGCAATCATACAAATAATTCCTTCTTTTTAGTTGCCCAAGAAGGTACTTTCTGTAGGAGGTAGATTAATGCTGCCTCCTTCATTTTTTCAACGCCTTCGATAAATAAGCCTGTTTTCTCTTCCAACTCATCATCAGTAGCAGCCGACACAATAAAACTCATCACTCCATCCTCTTCGATTCCGAATACTTCCGCAAGATATTCGCCTTGTTCGTTACTGCTTTCTCCAAGAGCAGCGCACAATTTCCGCGCTTGGTAATCAAGAAGACCGATTGACATCAAATACAGGTATAACTGATCAACATTATTACAACCATTTATGGAGAGTCTGAACCAGAATTTGCCCTGTTTCATGTCATTATCGAGACTCTCTCCAAGTACGCCGGAAATTGAAGTAACTATTACTCGTCTCACTGCAAATTCCACTATCTGCCTCCAGTTACGCGGCTGCTCGGTTCAAATCGTTGTGGGCGAGCCTTCTCTATGAAGGAGGTGTCCGGAGCCCCGCCGTTATAGAAATTCAGCATCCTGAAAGAGCTGTCACCGGTATTGTCGGCCCACATCATGCGCAACCTCTCGGCCGCGAGGAACCCGTTCCCTTTGGATTCTTCGATAATTTTCAGAACTTTCACTTTCTGCTCGTCGATGTTTTGCAGGTCTTTAGCAGAATGGCCTGATTTCAGTCCGAAACCGGCAGAGATAGAACTCCAAGCTCGTCCTGCAAATCCGAGATCTTCTGCTGCTTGGCTCCCTGATTTGGCAGAAAAAACGCTGCCTGAATCTATTCCCGAATTGAGACCGACTCCTCGATCGTAAACTGCTCTCATAGATCGCGTCGACTGTATCGCAGCAACGAATGAATTCGAGAATGCTTCCCTTGCCTGGGCGTCGGTATAGACGTCGCTCCTTATCTTCCCCCTCTGTACTGCTGCGGTTGCCGCTTCTTTGCTGTACTGTACGCCGGACCTGTCCACGACCGATTCCACTTCGTACTGGCGCACTCCCTTCCCGTCCAGGCCGGTCTTGGCTGTCAGGCTGATCAAGCCTCCATCCTTGAGCCGCCCCGTCACGGTAACCATATCACCGGTCCGCTCATAGGTCGCCTGTTCGAAATCGTATCCGCCGATATTTCCCGTGAAGG
>JACAAY010000240.1 GCA_013377095.1 Desulfuromonadales bacterium | reverse complement strand
GAATGAATCCGCCTATGCATTAAGAGGGGGAATTTCAGTTAAAGGAAATTGAAAATATGACATCCGGTCTCGATAGGGTCTTTGTCCCAACCGAGACTGGATCACTCGTAGAAAGAACGCGGAGTAAATGATCTTCCTTTATACCAACGCAAGATTCAATGTTTCGGCGATTTTTACCCGAAATTGAGGTGGTCGGGGTTAGTGAGACATCCTGATGTGTAAAATAAGCAATGTTCCTTTTTTTATACTGTTACGGGCTTCAGGCTGCCTTGCTCAACTGTTCGAGTCGCTTCGCATAAGCCTCATTAGGAGTCTGTTTGTCAAGTGACGAATGTTTTCTTTTTTCGTTATACCAGTTGAACCAGGAAGCCAAGTCTCTGGAAAGCTCAGTTCCCGTTTCGTATGACTTCAGGTAGATTCTTTCGTATTTCAGTGTACGCCAAAGTCGTTCGATAAAGATATTGTCCTTGAATCGTCCTTTGCCGTCCATGCTGATCCTGACGTTCCAAGCTTTGAGGACGGATGTGAAGGCCTCGCTGGTGAATTGGCATCCCTGATCGGTATTGAATATCTCAGGAGCACCATATTTAAACAAGGCCTCTTTCAAAGCTTCAACACAGAATCTGGTGTCCAGAGTGTTGGATAGTCGCCAGGCAAGAACCTTTCTGGTAGCCCAGTCCATGATTGCTATCAGGTACATGAAACCCCGAGCCATAGGGATGTAGGTAATGTCAGTAGCCCACACCTGATCAGGCCTGTCAATGGTCACTCCTCGGAGCAGATAGGGGTAGACCGGATGCTTCGGCTGCCGCCTGCTGGTGCCCGGCTTGGGAGCCAGAGACTCGATGCCCATGACCCGCATCAAGCGGCGGACACGACCCCTTCCCACCGGGAGCTCGGGAGTTGTCAGGTGATCTGCAAAGGAACGACTCCCCATCCAAGGGTGCTCAATGTAGAGCTTGTCTATCCTGGCCATTAGTTCCAAATCACCATCACGTAGGCCGAGACCAAGGCCGCGGTAATAGTTGGAACGAGGCAGTCCTAAAAGCTGGCAGCAACGCTGAACAGAAACTTCAGGATGTTCCATAGCGATCACCTGCTGTTTCTGCGCCCGGCCAAGTTCAGACCGGGCAGATTGGCTAAAAAATCGTTCTCAACCTTGAGCTTGCCGATCTGACGGTGAAGCTCGGCCACTTCGGCCTCATGGTTGACTTCTTTCCTCTTGCCTTTGCCAAAAAGGTCGGAAGCGTTTTGGGTCAGATCCTGCTTCCAGCGAGTGATCTGGGTCGGGTGAACCCGGTACTCCGTTGCCAGTTCAGCTAGAGTCTTTGACTCCGACAGAGCAGCCAGGGCTACTGTAGCCTTAAATTCTGCGCTGTGACGTGTACGACGAGGTGGGATTGACATTGAACTTCTCCTCTCAAAATAGGTTGGTTCATTGCTTATATACCTGTCTCAATAATCAGCACCTCTTCAATTAGCAATTTTCACCGGAGCAAGAAAAGGAGAAATATTTTTTCTTCTCTCTGACAATGTTTATGAGAATGAAGGTATATGGACAATAGAT
>JACAAY010000024.1 GCA_013377095.1 Desulfuromonadales bacterium | reverse complement strand
GGCGCGTGCCGATGATGCCGAACTTGCGCGTCAAGCGGGCTTCATCGCAGCGCCCCAGCTCGCCGCAGGTGTAGATGCTCATCATGTTCAGGTGTCGTTGCATCTTTTTGCCGATGCCACAGAGTTCCTTGATCGGCATCCGCTCCAGAACGCGGGCAACCCCCTCCGCCTTGATCACCACCAGGCCGTCCGGTTTCTGCATGTCACTGGCCAGCTTGGCCAGAAGCTTGTTGGGGGCGATGCCGATGGAGCAGGTGATGCCAAAGGCGTGCCTGATACGGGCTTTGATCAGATGGGCTATCCGCTCCGGGCTCTCAAACAGGGAGAGGCTGCTGGTGACGTCCAACCAGGCTTCATCAATCGAGAATACTTCGACCTCAGGGGTGTAGTCGCGGAAGATTTCCACAATCTTTGAGGAGGTGTGCTGGTATTTGCGGTTGTCGCCCACCACGATGAGCAGCTCCGGACAGGCCCTCTTGGCTTCCCATACGGCCATACCGGTCTTCACGCCCCTGGCTCGGGCCTCGTACGAGCTGGTGGTAATCACCGTCCGGCCATGGCCTCCGACAACGGCGATCGGCTTGCCACGCAGTTCCGGGTTGGCCTGCTGCTCCACCGAGGCGAAAAAGGCGTTCTGGTCGATATGCATGATGACGCGCCCGTTCATCACTACTCCACCTCGATTCCCCGCAGCTGCCAGGTCTGGTCGTCAGTGTTGTAGGTCAGCTCAAACAACCCCCCCTCGTCCTGAACGGTAAAATGCAGCAGACGCGACTCGCCGCGGCGCCCCTCAAAACGGTAGGTCGTATCGATGATGGTATGTTTGCGGCGCTGCCACTCGAACCAGACCGGCTTGATCTTGCCTCCCGGTCCGAAGATGACCGCCACGCGAACTGCTTCACGGGTTTGATGCTGCTGCATGGGGTTACACCGTTGTGCGGAAGAGAGACATGACCTTGCCGATGATTGTGAAATCGGCGCTGCCGGGCGCTATCATCATCGGTTCAAGGTGTTCATTTTCGGGCTGGAGCCGGATGCCGCCCTTTTCGCGGAAGAAACGTTTGACCGTGGCTTCTCCCTCCACCAGGGCCACCACCACATCGCCGTTATCGGCCGAAGATTGGGGGCGGATCAGCACCAGGTCTCCGGGAAGCATGCCGGCGTTTTTCATGGAATCGCCCCTGATGCGCAGGAAAAAGCTGCCGCCGCTGGCCGCAATCGTTCTGTCCAGGGAGAGGTAGCCCTCGATGTCCTGCTGGGGAATTTCCGGCGTACCGGCCCGCACCGTACCCACAATCGGCAAGGACACGGAGATCTGGTCGTCGGGGGAGATGATCCGTTCCTCCTGCTGCGCGTAGCGGAGCTGACCGTTAGCGCCGATCAGACTGATAGTGCGGAAGGCGCCCGGCTGGCGCTTGATCCAGCCTTTCTTTTCCAGGGCCTCCAGATGACGGACAACCGCAACGGTGCCGCTGATATTGAGATGGCGGGCAATTTCCCGCAAGGTGGGAGAGTAGCCCTGGCTGCCCAGGAATTCCCTGAGAAAGTCGAAGACATCATTCTGACGGGGTGAGAGCGGTTCCATAAACGGCATCCCTGTTACGCTTGTAATAGTTCACAAGTGTAACCGTACCACCGCGGCGGCAGCTTGTCAAGATGACACGGAATGGCCAGTGCGGAGCTGTCATTGAGATCAAGTTTATTCGTTTTTACCGGTCACGGTCCTCTTCTCCGGCCGTTCCACCCAGCTCTGTACCGTTGAGAGGAACCTGAGGAACTCACCGGCAAAGAGAAATTTTGCCAGGGGCGCCGGCACGCTGATGAAATCCTTGCCGCGCCCCACGGTCAGGGCATAGCCGCCCTTACCACCGCGCTCCCATTTTTCCACGGTCAGTGTGGTCACAATTTCACCGGCCTGCTCCCCGGCCGAGAATTTGTGCGGGCTGAGTTTCTCCTTGCAGGGCACCGAGGAGCCGGCCACCTGGGCGATCATCAGCGATAATCCGAAGGCCTCGTCCGGCTCGCAGATAAAACGGATCTGGGTGACCTCATCCGGTTTTGTCTTGGGGGTCAAGCGAAAGAAGCGCAGCTGGACCCGGCCGGAGCGCTCCGTGACCTGCCCGTTCTCCTCGTGGCTCTTGAATGCCTCGCGGATCTCGACCCCGGTGGACTGGGAGAAAATCTCAAAACAGCGGTACCGTTTCAGTTCACTGGTCTGCGGCATGTGGTCCTCCTTGTCGGGAGTGATATGGTATATGTACTTTAGTGTCATAACCTGGCGAGGTCAAGTTGCCCGGAGAGCCGGCCTTCGGCCAAGGGGGCCAGGATCCACCGCAGTTCTTCCCCCTGCACCGTTCCCCGCGCCAGCAATTCAGCGGCCAGGCGCACAACCACCTGCCAGACCCCGTTGTCGTCCAGCCAATCTTCAAGTTTGCGCATGACATTCCTGCTGACGAGATCAACCCGGGCAGCGTCCTGGAGCACATTCCAGGCCTGTTCCTGCCAGGCGGCCAGATCGCTCAGAGCCACCAGCGGTTCTCCGGATGGTGGAACCAGGGCAAGATAGCGGTCTTCAGCAGCAATGCCGGCCAGCGTCACCAGGCCAAACTCGTAGAGACCGAGGAAGACCTCCCGGTCGAGGAGCGCCTCGCCCGGGGCGGGCAGGCCCTGCCAGGTTTCACCATGCGGACCGTCAACCGAGACGTGGCACACGATAAATCGTTCGCGACTGACAAGAGTTTGCACCACGGCATGGCCGGCCTGATGGATCGCCACCCGCGCCGGTGAAGGGATCACGGGTGCGGTGTTGTGACGCAGGGACAGTTTCTCGGGTCCCGCTCGCCGACGCTGTCAAGCTTGAGCCCGATCCAGTTGTGAACCTGGGTGACGTCGAAACCGGCCAGCCGTTCCTGATCGACCTGCATCAGTGGCCGCACGATGAGGAGTGGTTCGGCCACCATCAGCCGCAGCGCCTCATCTCGCCCGCAGGATGCGGGAATAACCTCTCCCGACTTTACCCGCGGGTTGGTCGGATTGAACCACTCCGCCACCGGGCGGTCGCCGAAAAACAGCGCCAGGCTCTGTACGCTCCACGGTTCGGTGAGCAGGTTGCGCACCTCCAGTTCGTGCCCGGATGCGAGCAGGATTTCCTTCTGACGGGCGTTTCCCTGACAGCCCGGTTTTTCCCAGAAAATGATTGTGGCCATGATTCCTCCCTTTGTGTGCACAGGAACTTTAAAACATGGAACAAAAAAACCCACCCGGATTCTTCCGGAGTGGGCACCATTGCCATTACGGTAACTGCACGTTTGTGGATGTAAAAACTGAATCAACATAACATATTTTACAGATTGAATCAGCTGATATGTGATGTGATAATTCTCACCGGGAAAATAGCAAGAATACACCGGTCAGGCGCGAAATTAAATTCAATCTAATTAATCCGCTAAATTGCTTGCAAATATTTAGTTAAGTATTATGATGGCAAACCGATAAGAACAACTATAAGGGCAAATTCGTTTAGAGGTAGTGATCATGTCAATTCAACATATTTCGACCAACAGCGTAACGGCCAATCCCATCCAGGTAAATTCAAAGGTCAATACAGACCAACACAGGCCACCACAAGTAAAGCAAGAAGCACGGACAATCGACCAAACCGTCACGAATGACACGCTAAAACACGTTGTTATGGTTTATAATCAGCAGGGCAAATTACGCATTAAATTCATGGATAGCCACAACAATGTCATAAGCCAAATACCTTCCGAGATGGCCGCCAGAATTGAAGATCAAAAGACGAAGTCGGAGTTATTCACAGACAGGATCATATGAACAATTGGAATGCTCACCCGGTATTCCGCAACCCTGCTGCAATACCGTTGATGGTGGCAGCCAGTACAAAATCCAGTTCAGTATCCTCCTCCCCTCCCCTCCTCCGCCTCAACAGCTCGATCTGAATCAAACTCAAAGGGTCCACATAGGGATTACGAAGCTTGAGTGAGCGGGCCAGCGCCGGAATGTTCTCCAGCAGTTCCCCGTGGCCGGTGATCCGCAGAATCATGCGCTTCGTCCGCAGGAATTCATCGCTGACCATGCCGAATACCCGCTCGCGCAGATCCCGGTCTCCAACCAGCTCCGCGTAGAGCCCGGCCAGGGAAAGATCCACCTTGGTCAGGGCCAGCTCCACGTTGCTGACCAGATCGTGGAACAGGGGGAATCCGGCCAGCATCCCCTTCAGAAATGCTTCCCCGTCCTGTTCCAGATCAACGAAACGCTCCAGGGCATGGCCAACCCCGAACCACCCCGGGATCACGAGCCTGCTCTGCATCCAGCCGAATCCCCAGGGAATGGCGCGCAACTCACCCAGATCACGGCTGGCGCTGCGTTTGGTCGGGCGGGAACCGATTTTAGCCAGCTCGAATTCAAGCACCGGGGTGGCCTGTTCAAAGTAGGGGATAATGTCGGGATTCTCGGCAATCCGTTCCCGGTAACAGGCGTATGACCAGCCTGACAGCTGCTCCATCGCCGTTTCCCAGGCAACCAGCTTGGCCGGCTCAGCCAGGGAGGAAAAACTCAGGGCGTCCAGGCTGGCCGCCACCATCAGTTCCAGATTCCGTTCCGCCAGGACCGCATCGGAATATTTCCAGTTAATGACCTCCCCCTGCTCGGTAATGCGGATAGCGCCGGAGAACGCTCCCGGCGGCTGGGACGTGATGGCCCGGTAGGTAGGTCCGCCACCCCGGCCAACCGTGCCGCCCCGACCATGGAACAGGCGCAGCTGCACACCGCACTGATCGGCGATCCGGTGCAGTCCGCGGTGCGCCTTGTAGATCTCCCAGGTGCTGGTCAGCATGCCACCATCCTTGTTGGAATCGGAGTATCCGAGCATTACTTCCTGCCGCCGCCCCCAGGAATCCAGATAGGGGGCATAGTCGGGATTGGTCCAGAGCGTACGGCAGATTTCGGGAGCGTTGTGCAGGTCATCGATGGATTCAAAGAGCGGCACCGGCATCAGGCCCGGATCACGGCCATCCTCCGTGGAAGATACCCGCACCCCGCACAATTCCATCAGCCAGACCAGCGACAACACATCCGCTGCCGATCCGGCTCCGCTGATAACATAGGTGCTCAGCGCCTGGGGCGGATAGTCACGTTTCAGTCCGGACAGGCTACGCAGGGTGTCCAGCAAACCGATCGTTTCCGCTGATGGCGTCACCGGCATGCTTGTCCCGGTCCGGTTCAGGTTCATACCGCCGGATAGCTCGGCAACCGCCTGGCTGTGAATGCGGGCATGCTGGCGTATGTCAAGGGTGTGGAGGTGAAAACCAAAGGTCGTGACCCGTCTCAGGAGCGAGTCGACCTGTGTGCGGGCCAGGCGCTCTCCAACGTGGGATGCCAGGCTTGAGCGGATCAGCATCAGGTCAGCGCTAAAGGCCGCCGCATCCGGATAGGCATCCGGATTGACCGGCTCGCTCAGGCTACATTCCAGGCGATGAAGCATACAGACCAGCAGCTTGCGGTACTGTTCACAGAAGGTATAGGCGTCGATGCGGGGAACCAGGGCCGGGATCGTGGCGGCGTAGCGCTCCACGGCTGCAGCCAGCTCGGTCGAATGCCCTACCCGGCAGCTTGAAAGGGTCAGCAGCTCGGCCAGTTCTTTTAGATCGTTCAGATAATGGGTGAGGATCGTCTCGCGCGCCTTCTGCAACGCGAAGCGGGTGGTTGCGGTGGTTACAAAGGGGTTTCCGTCCCGGTCGCCGCCGGTCCAGGAACCAAACCAGACCACGGCCGGAAGCTGACGGGGAGCGATCACGATGCCGTAAACCTCCCGGAAGGCATCGGCCAGATCCTCGTAGAAATGGGGCAGCGGGGTAATCAGCGATTCGGAATAGTGGTTAACCCCCATGCGGATCTCGTCGACCACTGTCGGCTGGCTGCGACGGACCTCGTCGGTCTGCCAGAGGGAGGTGATCTCCGTCAGGATCGCCTCCTGTCCCTGGCCGGCAGCCGCATCGGTCAGGGGGAGCCGGTCGAGTTCTTCCAGCGCCCGGGCGATGCGGCGCCGCTTCAGCAGAACAACCCGACGAGCCACTTCAGTCGGGTGGGCGGTGAAGACCGGGGTTACCTCCACCCGGCTGAGAAAAGCCAGGGCCTGGTGAGCGTCGATGCCTGACTCGCGCATGCGGCGCAACGTCCCGCGTAGGGAACCGTGTTTGTCCATACCGGCGGTTGCCAAACGGGTGGCACGCAGTCTGCGTTTACGGTGATTTGTCTCGGCAAGGTTGGTCAGCTCGAAATAGGTACCGAAAGCCTTCACGATCTGGTAAGCGTCATTGCAGGTCATGCCCCGGACCATCTCAAGCATCCGCGCCCGCAGTTCCCGTTCACCGGAAACATCCACACCGTCGCTGGTCCGGCTGCCGTAGACCTGACGAAAGTGAATCGCCAGATTGCGCAGTTCCTCTTCCACCCCAAAGATATCAAGGCCGACCTGTTCCCGGATTACCTCCCCCAACAACATTCCCAGGGACCGTACATCGCGCCGCAGTGGTGTATCCTTGACCTCGGGGTCGAAGCTGGTCAATTCGCCCAGACGTTCCTTCTGATCAGTGGCAGCCCAGTACAGTTCAGCGTCGGACATCCCCGTCCTCCAAGTATACTCAAACTATCCAAGAATAAATCAGGCGCAAATCCCCATTACCAGCCCATGCATCAGGGTGTAGGGTTGGCCGCCGCTCTTTGAGGAGACATCGCAGCGGTACAGCTCATCAAAGATGGAACGCAACTGCTGCCGGTCAAAATTCTTGGCCTGTTGCAGATACTCCCCCACAAAATAGCTATTGATCCCTACCTCGCGGCTGATATCCGACGGGGAAGCCTTGCGCTCCACCATCTCCCTGACCCGCCAGAGCTGACGAAAATGACGAGCCAGGGCACCCAGCATCATGGGAACCTCCTCGCCATTGCGAAAGAGGGTATCCAGGCTCTTCAGGGCGTTGGGCAGATCCTTTACACCCAGGAAACGGGCCAGCTCGAAGACCGTGAAAGCCTTGCTGCTACTGGCAACCGCACGCACGTCATCAAGGGTAATTTTGGAACGGGTCCCGGCGTACAGTGCCAGCTTTTCGATCTGTGAGGAGAGTTCCAGCAGGTTGTTGCCGATCAAAAATGACAGCAGATCCGCGGCAGCCGGTTCCATCGGTTTGCCATGCACAAGGGCCTCGGAGATGATAAAACCGGACAGCTTGTTGTCGTAGAGCCGTTTGTACTCCACCAGCGCGCCCTGCTTTTTCAGTTCCAGGAAAAATTTCTTGCGCTGGTCGATCTTGAGGCCGTTAAAGATCAGACAGGTGGTCCCGGCCGGTTTTCGAATATAGTCGAACAGCACTTCCAGGGCATCGGCCTTGAGCAGCTCGGCCCGTTTTACCAGGACGGCCCGTTGATCGGCAAACATGGGCAGGGTCTGGGCTGTATCGACGATGTCGATGCCCTTTGATTCATTGCCAAAATAGACGTTGAAATTGAAATCCTTGAGGGAGGGGTCTACCGCTTTGTCCAGCAACAGACGGGTGGCCCGTTCGATCAGAAAGGGCTCTTCGCCATACAGATAACAGAGGCTGGGCAGTTTGCCGTTGCGGATGGCTGTTTCAAGCTCCTGGGGCGTCATGTCAGTAGGACTGTTCCAGCGTAGTCAGAAATTTCTGGGCCAGCTTGCGGGAAGCGGCAACCAGGGCTGCCTCCTCGGCACTGTGCTGGAGCGCGAGATCATCATTAGCAGGGTAGTCCTGGAAGGCCTTCAGGGTACCTTTCCAAGCTAGGGTCTTGTCAACCGTGCTGCGCAGTTCCAACTCCACTTCAATGGTCAAACGGTATTCCCGTGCCCGATCCAGGGCGGTATAGGAAAGCGCACCCAGGGAGTAGGAACGCAGGGAACCGCTCACCTGCAGGTCGGCGGATTCAAAGCTGCCGGCCGGCACGATCCCCCGCATGGTGTGGGCTTCTTCCAGTAGCGCTCGGCGCAAAACTGTTTGCGCCGAGGAACTGGTGGTTTCATTGGCAATGAACGCCACCCAGAGGCGGTGGTTGGAGTCCAACCGATTGGCTCCGGAAGCGGCCGGGCGATAGCCGCACCCAGCCAGCGCCAGCAGCACAACGACAGCGGTAAAAAACGTCAAAACCATCCGACACATACCGGGATGAAAGCTGGCCCGCGACCTGTCATTCATAATCCTACTCCCCTACCCGACCACGATATTGACCAGCTTGCCCTGAACGCAGATCACCTTGCGCACCTGCACACCCTGGAGAAAGGGCTGGATTTTGTCATCCGCAAGAGCAATGGCTTTGAGCTGTTCTTCATCAGTGCCGGCAGCCACGGTGATCTTGGAGCGTAATTTGCCGTTGACCTGCACAACCATCAGTATCTCGTCATCAACAACGGCAGCCGTGTCAAATACGGGCCAGGCGGTTTCGGACAGGGCAGTACCCTGCCCTAACTGCTGCCAGAGTTCTTCGGAAATGTGCGGCACAAAGGGGGCCAGCAGCAGGATCATGCTCTCCAGCGCCTCTTTCATGACCGGACCGGCCTGGGGAGTTGCCGATTCGGCAGCCTGAAGCACATTCAAAAGCTCCATCACGGCTGCTATGGCGGTATTGAAGTGGAAACGCTCCTCAATATCCTCGGTGACCTTTTTGATAGTCTTGTGAACCGCCCGCCTCAGGCTGCGTTCGTCACCGGTCAGGGCATCCACGCTCAGCGGTTTGGCATTTTTCACCAGCTCCAGCCGCTCGTGAACCAGTTTCCAGACCCGGTTGAGGAAACGGAAGGAACCTTCCACCCCCTGGTCATTCCAGTCCAGGTCCTTTTCCGGTGGTGCGGCAAACAGGGAGAAGAGCCGGGCCGTATCTGAGCCGTAGCGATCGATCAGGGAGTTGGGATCCACCACATTCCCCTTGGACTTGCTCATTTTGGCGCCGTCCTTAATGACCATCCCCTGGGTCAACAGATTGGTAAAGGGTTCGCTGCAACTGATATGCCCCAGATCCCGCAGGACCTTGGTGAAAAAGCGGGCATAGAGCAGATGCAGGACCGCATGCTCGATTCCGCCGATGTACTGATCCACCGACATCCAGTAGTCCACCCGCTCGCGATCAAGGGGGCCACCCAGAAAGTCGGGGCAGCAGTAGCGCAGGAAATACCAGGAGGACTGCACGAAGGTGTCCATGGTATCGGTTTCGCGGCGGGCGGCAGTACCGCATTTCGGACAGGGGACATTGATAAAGGATTCCAGTTTTGCCAGGGGACTGCCCCCCTCACCGGTGAACTCAACATCCATGGGGAGGCGCACCGGCAGATCCTTCTCCGGTACCGGCACCACACCGCACACATCGCAGTAGATCACTGGAATGGGGTTGCCCCAGTAGCGCTGACGGGAGATGCCCCAGTCGCGTAGACGGAAGGTGGCGGTCGTTTTGCCGCTGCCGGTTTCCTGCAGGTATGCGGCGATGGCATCCTTGGCAACCTCACTGTTCAGACCGTCAAACCTGTCGGAGTTGACCATAACACCCGGCTCGGTGTAGGCGGCGGCCATGGTGGCCGGATCAAGGGTTTCCCCCTCCGGCTGAATCACTACCCGTAATGGCAGATCGTACTTTTTGGCAAATTCGAAATCGCGCTGATCGTGGGTTGGTACCGCCATGACCGCGCCGGTGCCATAGTCCATTAGGACAAAATTTGCCAGATAGATTGGCATGCGGGCTTTGGTCAGGGGGTTGATGCAGTAGGAACCGGTAAAAACGCCCTCTTTTTCATAATCGTCTGCGGTGCGTTTGCCGCGCTCGGTTGTCTTGACCTTTTCAATGAAACGCTCAACCTCCTCCTTTCGGTCGGTGGTGGTCAGGGCATGGGCGAGCCTGTGTTCCGGAGCCAGGGACATGAAGGTCGCCCCGTACAGCGTATCCTGGCGGGTAGTGAAGACTTTGATCGGAACCGGATGACCCTCCAGCGGAAAATCGATTTCACAGCCAAAGCTCTTGCCGATCCAGTTGCGCTGCATGACCAGCACCCGCTCCGGCCAGCCGGGCAGCTTGTCGGTAAAGTCCAGCAGTTCCTCGGCGTAATGGGTGATGCGGAAGAACCACTGGTCAAGCTCCTTTTGCTGTACGTCGCTGTCGCAGCGCCAGCAGGAGCCGTCCTCAACCTGTTCGTTGGCCAGTACGGTTTCACACTTTGGGCACCAGTTGACAAAGGAGGTCTTTTTGTAGGCCAGATGCTTGGCGAGCATTTCCAGAAAGATCTTCTGCTCCCAGCGGTAATACTCCACATCACAGGTGGCCAGCTCCCGCTTCCAGTCATAGGAGAGACCCATTTTTTTAAGCTGGCCCCTCATGTAGTCGATGTTCTCGTGGGTCCATTTCGCGGGATGGCTTTTATTCTGAATGGCCGCGTTTTCAGCCGGCATGCCAAAGGCGTCCCATCCCATGGGGTGCAGAACGTTAAAGCCGCGCATACGTTTGAAACGGCCGACCACATCGCCGATGGAGTAATTGCGCACATGCCCCATGTGAATCCTGCCCGAGGGGTAGGGAAACATTTCCAGAAGATAGTATTTGGGTTTGTCGCTCGTTTCAGTAACCGCGAAGGTGGATTGTTCTTCCCACTGCTGCTGCCATTTCTGCTCGATTGCCGTCGGGTTATATTTTTGTTCCACGATGGATTCCTTTCTGATTAAAAGTATTCTCTGTGATCTCTGTGGCTAATAAATAGGAGATGTAAAATTGTGCATGTGGCTACAAAAAAGCTCCCCGGAAAAGAATTTCGTGGGCCACGTGCTGCAAGGGAAGCACCTGATCAACGCAGCCGGTTGCAACAGCCTCCCGCGGCATGCCGTACACCACCGCGGTTTCATCCGATTCCGCCACGATAAAACCGCCTCGCTCCTTTACCGAACGCAACCCCCTGCTGCCATCATTTCCCATTCCGGTGAGAACCACCGCCATCATGCGCTTGCCGTAGACCTCTGCGCAGGAAGTGAACATCACATCAACCGAAGGTGTATAGCGATCAGCCGGTGTAGGCGAAACGATTCTGACGATGACTTTGCCGGACTGAGTTTCCAGAACGAGATTCATGCCCCCGGGAGCAATCAGGATGCGACCCGGCAGAACAGCATCACCCTCTTCCGCTTCCTTGACCGCAAAAGCCGATGAGCGGTTGAGGCGCTCGGCAAATGCTCTGGTAAAACCCGCCGGCATGTGCTGAGAAACAACGACCGCAAAGGGGAGTTGCCGTTCAAAGGAGGAGAAGATGCTCTGCAACGCCGGGGGACCACCGGTGGATGCGCCGATAGCTACGATATCAAATGGATGAACTGAACCGTTGCTTGGGTGCGATTCCGGCTTAGCACAGGTGTATCGAGTCACATTCCTGTCATCTGTTCGCTCTGCCCTCGTTTTGATGCCCGGCTTGCGGTCCATCGCCTGAAGGACTTTGTTGCGGAGATCATTCTGTATAAACAGGAGTTGCTCCGAAGCCACATTCGACGGCTTGACGATAAAATCGAAAGCACCCAGTTCCAGCGCCTTGAACACATTGTCTGCGCCACCCTGGGCACTGACCACAACGACCGGTGTGGAAAAACGGGTCGCCAGGATTCGCAGCAGGGTAAATCCATCCATTTTGGGCATTTCCAGATCAAGGGTCACCAGATCGGGCTTCAGAGCGATAACCTTGCGAATACCCTCTTCGCCATTGACCGCATATCCCACCACCTGGATACCGGCGAATCCATCCAGCATTTTTGTGATACTGCGCCTGCTGAAGGCGGAATCATCGACAACAACAACCCGAATACGTTTGTTCATGCCGACCTTCCCTGCCCCACCCCTTCAGGCTTCTGATACACCGTGTGATTCATGAAGTGACGCAGGGTAAACTGTCTTGATATGTTTATCAAGGATTCGGAGTGCCCCAAAAGCAGGAAGCCGCCTTCGGCGAGCGCGCTATGAAACCCGGTCACCACGGTGACCTTTGCATCAAGATCGAAATATATGATGACGTTGCGGCAAAACACAACATCCAATTTTCCTGTTACGCCCGGATGCTCCCTATCATACAGATTGTGGAGCCTGAAACTCACCTTTTCCCGCAGTTTTTCATTGATCCGAAACCCAGCTCCGTGGTTACTAAAATAACGCTCCAGATAGTGCGGCTCCAGGTCACGGAATGACGATGCGCCATAGACTCCCCGCTGCGCCAGAGCAAGTGCCCGGCGGCTGATGTCGGTAGCAATGATCTCAACCGGCCAACCCCGGAGTTCAGGCCGGTCCAGCAGCATGGCAATGGTGTACGCCTCCTCACCCGTTGAGCATCCTGCGCACCAGATGCGTAGTTGACGCTGCCCACGTCGCGATTTTACATCGATCAGTTCCGGCAAGATTTCATCGCTGAAGGCCTTCAACTGAGACGCTTCACGAAAAAAATAGGTTTCATTAACTGTCAGGACATCCATGATATCCCACAACTCACTCTCCTTTGCCGGGCTGGATGTCAGATAACGAAAATACTCGGCAAATGATTCCAGCTTGAGATCCCTGACACGCACAGCCAAACGTTTCTCAAGCAGGTATTTGGCGTCCAAAGAGAAATGCATGCCGCAGAATGCATGGATGATGTCGCGAAAGAGAAAAAATTCAACGTCACTCATTATCCGCTCACAGGCGGCTGTAAAGGCAATGGCGAACCGTCATTGCCCGGCAGCAGGTCGATATTAACAACCATAACCGCATGGTTCTGAAAATGACAAACCCCCAGAATACATTCGGCACCGGGCCCCTCAAGGTCGGGTGGCGGCATGATCCTGTTGCCCGGCACGCTGATTACCTCGATAACCTTATCCACGGCCAGCGCAATCAGACGATCCGGTAGTCTCACGACAATCAGTTCGCCCGGTTCATTATCCGGCCGTGAAGCCATGTTGAAGCGTACGCGCATATCCAGGACCGGAATTTCGGCGTCTCGCAGGGTAATAACCCCCTGGAAAAAACGGGTGGGACATGGCAGGAAGGAGGGAGCTTTGGAAGTAACGACCTCATTGATACGCATGACATCAATGCAAAAAAACGATCTGCCTAACCTGAAACAGGCCAGCGCTATTTCCTGATCCTTGTTGTTCATGTTCCGACCTGGGCCGATGGCACCATTATATGAAACCGCTCACCACGGAGGAATTTCCGCGACACGTTCAACATTCAACAGAATCAGCATGCAGTTATCGGCCCTTCCAATACCGCTGACGAATGTGCGGTCAATTCCCCGCACCACGGCCGGAGCTGATTCGACACAACTGCGTGAGACACGGACCACCTTAAAAACTTTGTTGACGAGCAAACCGGTACAACCTGTAGAGGTTTTCACCACAACCACGCGTGCCTCACTGGTGGCAGGGGGTGGTTTCAAACCCAGTTGTTCAGGGGTGTTGAGAACGGGAATGATCATGCCACGCAGGGAAATTACTCCGGATACAGAGGACGGCGTGCGGGGAATTTCGGTCACCTGACGCGGTTTAATGATCTCTTTGATCTGCAAGATATTGATACCGTAGGTTTCATCTGATATTCCAACACAGAGAAACTCTTCATAATCCTCTTCCCCAATCCGAAGCTGATCTTCGGACAGCGGACCGCGGTTCATGTCGCAACCGGCCGCGTGCCTTCCCGCAAGAATGATGTCAACCGGTGCGGGATGTCCGCGGTCATTGCTCGTTCTGCCAGAGTCGTCCGTGTTCACATGGTTGCTACCTGTATCTGAGCGCTTCATTGATCATGTCCCCAACATCCAGCACCAGAATGGTGCCCAGATCTCCCAGATCGGCGGCTCCGCAAACCCCCTGTACCCCTCTGAAGCTATCGCCAAGCGATTTGATAACGATATCCTGTTGTCCCAGCAGGTCATCCACCACTATCCCCAGACAAACCTCACCAATCCCCGCCACAACCACGTAATACTCCTCCGGACGGACACCGGGTCGGTCCAGGCCGAAAAACACATCCAGTCCGAGAATCGGTAGTGTCTTCTCACGCAGCTGGATTGCTTCTCCAGATTCAACACAAAGAACGTCTCTGTCGGTAAGTAGCAGCGATTCATGCACCGATGCAATGGGGAGCGCATAGGTTCTTCCGGCGCAGGTGAGTATCAGCGCCTTGGTAATGGCCAGCGTAACTGGCAGTGTAATGGTAAAACGCGTTCCAGTTCCTTTGGCGGTTTCGATGTCAATCCTGCCGGACATGGCGCTGATGTTGTTTCTGACCACATCCATGCCCACGCCACGGCCGGATACCTCGCTGATTGCATCGGTCGTTGAGAATCCGGGCAGAAAGATGAACTCCAGCGCTTCCCTATCCGAGATGCAGTCCGTTTGAGAAACGAGCCCATTGTGCAGGGCAGCGGCCCTGACCTTATCCAGATCAATACCGTTTCCATCGTCTTCAACCGTTATGACGACATGATTGCCCTTCTGACGGGCAGAAATGGCGATAACTCCGTTTTCATTCTTGCCATACGCCAGGCGCTGCTCGGAAGCTTCAATGCCATGGTCAATGGCATTTCTGATGATATGCATCATCGGGTCGGAGAGTTCTTCCATGATCAGTTTATCCAGCTCCGTGTCTGCGCCGGTGAGTTTCAGATCGACCTTTTTTCCCTGTTCCCGGGAGATACCACGCACGATCAGGGAGAGCTTTTCATACAGCTGTCCCAGGGGAATCATGCGGATTTCCACAACCCCCGTCCGCAGTGCGGACAGCCTCCGTTCAAGCAGTCGGGATGCTTTGGCCAGGTCGATGGACAAACGGGAGAAACCCTGTTTACTCAGCCTGAGTGCGATATCGGCAATGGATGCGTGGGTCAGCGTCAGCTCCGCCGCAATGTTCATCAGTTCATCAAGTTTTCCGATATCCACACGGACCGTGCGGCTCGTGCTTTTTGTAGAAAGTGCACTATCCCTGGATGAATAGAGGGACGTTTCCCCGATTGCGTTGCCTTTATCATCGGTACCCGGGGTAGAATCGGTCAGCACGGTCCGGGGCGTAACCCGGACAATGTCCGAACCAGCGGCTGAGTCCGACGCTGCAAGCCTCAGTACCTGAATGTCAGCGCCGTCAAGCAGCTTTTTGACATCTTCCGGACGCCAGGATGATCCATACAGGATGTCAAATCCGATTCGGGTCTCGTTGTTGTCATCTGCACCCGGTAGGGTACTGATGATTTCGCCACCGCTCTTCAGGGCATCGGTAAGTCGAGAAAGATCGCCTTCGAAGCTGTCCAATCCGTATGAGGCATGGATGGAATACAGGTTTTCCCCTTTTTCCAGATTATGTCGGAGTCTGTGCTGTTCATACTCGGTCAGGGAGTTGAGTACCTGCCGGGATAGTCCCAGGTGCTCAAGGCTGGATGAGAATGTATCTTCCGCGTCGGGCAGAAGATGATCACGGATCCTGGCAATACATGCGGCGACTTCATCGGTGTGAGCGGGTTGCCCGCTCTTGGATATATCACGCAGAAGTGACTTGAGCAGTGCCTGGGACTCCAGCAGTAAACCGATGACCGGTTTTGTCAGGGAAACTTTGCCAAGACGCAGCCAGTCAAGCAGGCTTTCCATGTGGTGAGAAAGCTCGGTAATTCCGGTAAACCCGAAAATGCCCGCCAGCCCTTTCATGGAATGGGCTCCTCTGAAAACGGAATTGAGCAGGTCGGGGTTCAGGTCGTCGCTGTCGGCCAGATCGGCCAGGTTTACGGCAAGCTTATCGGCAATATCCTCGGCTTCCGCCAGAAAATCCTGGGCAGCCCTATGTGACGGTGCAATGTGATCAGTCATGGTATTCGGCTGCAGGGAAAACGGGGCTTCTTTGGGCGGAGCGTCATCAGGAACCGGAGTTATCCCGCTGTTCGGGGGTGTTCAAGCGCATTGACCGTAAACCCTGCTCCATGGCGATTCCGGCCTGGGAAAGAAAAATGCCAAGGATATCGGTACCCAACAGCGGCGAATCATCAGGCAAATTGTCGCCGTACAGGAAACCGATCAAGCGCGAATTGCTGGTAATAGGACCGACAAACACCTCAGCAGGTATACCGCCACCCAGTTGTTTGAAAATATGGGCATCCACAGGCGTTATATCTGGCTTGCAGGTTGTCGAGCGCAATGTTTTGCCCGGATTACTGAAAAGTGAGTCCGACTCCAGCGGGAAATTGATGGCCCTAACCTTTTCATCACCGGTGATTATGCCATCTGAGATACCAAACTGTCCCACACCGGATACAACCCGGTCGTGAACCATAAACACTATTGCACGATTCAGGAATTCCGATGCAAACCGCAACACCAGCAACAGGACGCCCCCCTGCTGGTCAGGGTTGTTGAGTTCCTCAAGCATGCACTTCAGTAATGAAGGGCCGTCAGTTGCAATGGTATCGGTGAGTGGATGAAAATCCGAGCTGTCATCCATTTCCATCCGCAACTCGTCACCCAGGTTAAATCGCTCCGGACGTCCCGTGTCCTGTGCCACCTGCTCCATCAGCAGAATCTCACCCTGAAGTCGGCCGATAAAGACGCCCAGGTGATCTGCTTTGCCGATTTCTGGCCGGCGCGGCTTCATGATAAACGGATAGCCCCTGTCATGAACCTTTGTTTCAGCTTCTGCATGCTGATAGTCGGTCATCACTATAATGTTGAGATCCTTGAAGTTGGAGTGCAGCAACTCCATGAGTTCTATCCCGCCCAACACTCCGGAACCATCCATCTTGGGCATGATCAGGTCGATCAGGATCGTCGGATGCGCCCCCCCCCTGATCAGGCTGTCGACCTTGATAAGTGTATCCTCGCTACGGGTCATGGCATGAACGTCGTAGCCCAGTTCCCGCATGGCTGCTGCCACAGCCTGAAGTGTCGGGCCGTCGTCATCGACCATCACCAACGGATTTTTAGTGTGGGACTTTCCTTTTACGGAAGTGGGGCGAGTAGCGTTCTGGGTGTGTTCCGTATCACTGCCTGACTGAGGACCAAAGTCACCCCTGTTGACGGCCTGGCGTTTTTCATCCATGGCCTGGGCGCCTTCCATGGCCAGGTACTGGGGATTTAGACCCTGGTTGAGCATGAACTGTAGCGGATCCATCCTGGTGTCGTACACCGTCTCTACCAGATCCTGAATCAGAAAATCAAAACTGCCACTGGTCCAGTCGAACAGTGAAACCACAATCTTTTCGACCTGGGCGCGGACAACCTCTTCGATCACCTCCTGGTTGACATCAAAGTTTTTGACAAGGATTGATCCGAGGCGTTCAAGAAAACCTTCCGACTGTTGCAATGCTAGTGCTTTGCGGAGAATGGTGGGATCAATAACGGAGTGTTTGGTAAGGAGCTCCCCCAGACTCTGGGGGAACATGCTGGAGGATGCCCTGACAACCTGTCCGTAACGGAAGACTATGGCTGCTTCATGACCCTTGCACCGGAGAGTCAGGGTACCTGACTTTCTGCTGAGGTTGATAATCTGAAGTATCTCACCAAGCCCAAGGTCTTCCAGGTTTCCGACAAGACTCATGCCCCATGCCCCGTTCCACGCGTGATGAAGAAGGTAACTGCCCGAAATGATATATCATCGTATCGGGCAAGTAAAGTTTTTATGATTCCTTGTGAGGCCGTCGCGACTCACTGTTTTTATCCCTGCCCCTGAAAATAATACGGAGTGGCGTGCCATTAAAGCCGAATGCTTCCCGGAACTGGTTGATCAGGTAACGCTCGTAAGAGAAATGAATGCTGTCGGGCTGGTTAGTGAAAACCACAAAGGTTGGCGGGCGGGTGGCAACCTGCGTTGTAAAAAAGAACTTCACCCGTCTGCCATGGGACAGTGGCGCATGGTGATTGTTGGTGGCTTCGGAAAAGACCCGGTTAAGATCGGAGGTCGATACCCGTTTGCAGTACTGTTCCTTGACATCGTCAACCGCTTCCATGATCTTGCCGATGCGCTGGCCGGACAGCGCCGAAACAAAAACAATCGGAGCGTAGGCCAGGTATTTGAAACCGGTTCTGACCTTGTCCACATAGACTCCGAAGGTTGCGTTGTCTTTTGAGAGAGCGTCCCATTTGTTGACTACGAATACACAACTTTTGCCCGCCTCATGCACATACCCCGCGATACGTTCGTCCTGTTCCGTGACCCCTTCCACGGCATCGAGAACCACCAGCACCACATCGGCCCGTTCGATACTACGCAATGCGTCAACTACGCTGTATTTTTCAAGTTTTTCAGTGGTTTTTCCCTTGCGGCGGATGCCGGCGGTATCGATCAGCAGGTACGGCTTTTTGTTGCACATGAAGAGTGTGTCAACAGAATCTCGGGTGGTGCCGGCGGTCGGATTGGCAACCACCCGTTCAAACCCCAGCAGACGATTGACGAGCGAGGATTTGCCCACATTGGGGCGGCCCACCACGGCGATACGGGTAAGATCCTCGTTGGATTCGGAACTGTCGTCCGTAGGTAGCAATTCAATCAGGTCTTCCATCAGGTCATACACACCACGGTTGTGCTCGGCAGAGATGGGGTACAGATTTTTTACCCCCAGCATGTAAAACTCGGCCGACTCGTTTTCCAGCTTTTCGCCATCCACTTTATTAATAACATACAGAACCGGTTTACTAACCCGGCGCAACATTTCAGATACTTCAATATCAGCCGGTGTCAGACCGGTGCGAGCATCCATCATGAAAATGATCACATCGGCCTCTTCCATGGCCAGGCGTGACTGTTCACGCATCTGCTGCAGAAGCCGGTCTTCGGTTACCGGCTCAAAACCGCCGGTGTCGATCAGGACAAACGGTTTGTCATAGCGGGTGATCAGGGCATAGTTGCGGTCACGGGTGACACCGGGGGTGTCGTCAACCATGGCGCGGCGATGGCCCAGCAAACGATTGAACAGGGTTGATTTGCCCACATTGGGGCGGCCCACCAGGGCGACAAGAGGTCTCATGCAGTTCCTTCTAAGGTTTGGGAAAACGTGTTACGCCTTCTGGGATGCCATGTCCATATCCATCCGGCGGTGAATATCCTACCGCACACATGTTGCGTATATCAAGACAATCATGCTCAAGCGGACAATGGCGCCGTTGTTTTAAAGGGTTTCTTTCTGTGCGTTTGATAGTTGTCGCTCATGGTCGCGTCGTGCAGAATCTATGATCCGCATGACACCGCGCACATCAGCCGGCTTGTGGTTCTGCTCAACTCTGCCCGTCAGCTCGCTCATGGGGCTGAGCTTGCCACTCGCATAGAGCTTCCAGATCTCCTCTCCGTAGTTGGTGGCCAGAAGTTCGGGAGCAAAGCGGCCAAAGTAGGTGGCCATATTTTCCACATCCCGCAGCAGCATCTTAGCGGCATTGTTGTTTCCGGCGGCATCGACGGCTTGAGGCAGGTCGATGATAACCAGGCCATCACCTCCGACGAGCACATTGTACTCGGACAGGTCGCCATGGACGAGACCGGCACAGAGCATGAGTACAATCTGTGAAATCATCGTGCGGTGAAATTCCCTGGCCTGCTCCGCCGTAAGCTTCAGATCGTTGAGCCGGGGTGCGGCATCACCCTGGGCATCAACCACCAACTCCATCAGGAGCACCCCCCCGAAGTAATTTATTATTCGTGGAACGCGCACCCCAACATCTGCAAGGCGGTTCAAGGCATCTACTTCAGCGTTCTGCCAGGCGCCCTCCTGCTCTCTGCGCCCATATTTGCTGTTCTTGCCCATTGCACGCGCCTGACGACTATTCTTGCCTTTACGCCCTTCCTGGTATTGAGCTTGATGGCTGAAGCTGCGTTTGCCGGCCTCCTTGTAAACCTTGGCGCAGCACATCTCGCCCCTGGATACAACCACATATACTTCGGCTTCTTTTCCACTCATCAGTTGGCAGACTACCTCATCGACGAGGCCGTTATAAGCTAATATTTCGAGGCTTTTTGGTGTTTTCATAGACCTTCTTTTCGGATGCATAGAGGCGAATAGTGAAGACTGAAATTGAGGAAAACTTTTGTGGAAGGTGAATTTATCACTGAGGAGACAATATGTTGACAATTTTCCACTATACGCTGTTATCTGATTTTTTGATATTTAATTAATTTCCGGGATTCTTGTCTGCTGTGTCAGAACCACAGAACCTGCGCATGTAGCACATAAAATAACATGCAAAAATATTGGCACTTGAGTCAATTACACACTAAACAAAATACTCAAAACAAACGATATAATAGCTGGTTACACTGGATACACAATTGTGCATCCTGCAAATATCACCTGGGCAAAATTTTCTTGTTTGTACTTGGTACCGTAACATGCCGATATCAAACTATTTTTTTTGCTTCAAACAAATAGGCATAGTTACTGCACAAAAACAGATCAATCTCGCGGCAATACATATTTAACGAAAGAATGTATGACATGGAAAATGCCGGTGTGCGAAAAAAGGAGAACAACATGAATCCAACCTTATCCCACTTCCATCGAGGTGTACTGATAACAGCTGCAGCGATTCTCTGCCTCGTGTATCCGGTCAAGCAATCAGCGGCGGCAGATCCGGTCGTGTCAGCAACTGTACGCGTTGGACTGACGCCATCCTTCACAGATCTCGCCGGAATACAATTTACCCTGATAAACGATCCGGGCGCAAACAATCTACAAGTTTCCGCTACAAACGTCAACGCAGCTGCAAATACTACAATTCCTCTGGTAAACACATTAGTGATCAATACGACCCGCGTTGCTTGGTTTAATTTACCAGGCATTATTTCCGGTTCAACGCCAATCTTTGAATTCAAAACATTTTCCATTGCAAACGGTGCCTATCCCAGGTTTACAATTGACCCCCTGAGTACGATCAGCTTGATCGATTCTACTACTGCCTCTTTTTCCGCAACTGCCGCGAACTTTGTGGTTTCCACCGCCTATCTGACCCAAGGAGGTATTACCCAATATTTCCTGAACAGCACTAACACCGGAAACGGTGGAGGAACAGTAACCAGCACTCCACCAGGTATTGCCTGCACCGGCACGTGTTCGGCGATATATGACGCCGCTACCCAAGTGACTTTGATTCCTACGACAAACTCCGACTCATTCTTTTCGGGATGGTCCGGCGGAGGGTGCAGCGGTACCGGAAGTTGTCAGGTTGCAATGAACGATGAAACATCGGTTACCGCAACATTCGACATTCATCCACCGGTCAATATAGGCGCCAACTATTTTTCATTCATCGGCAATGCCTATTCTACCGTAGCGGGAAGCAGCGCTGTCATCAACCTCAGGTCTGTTGATCTGACTGAGTCCCCTGTTTTCAACAACCCCATAACCGTTACTCTCAACGGTGGGTTAGACGGGACGTTTAACAGCTCGATCGGCTTCACCAGGTTACATGGCGCCTTGACCATTACTTCCGGAGCAGTTACGTTTGATAAATTGATTATTATGTAAGAGAGAACGACCTGACACCTGCTGTGCTGCCTTACTCAGTGGCTACTGACCGGTCCCGTCGACTGGTGTAATTTATCAACATTAATAGCAATTTGATTGCTTGACATTAAGCTGTTGCAAATATAAGCTGCATTAATAAAAGTATTCACCGAAAAGGCACAGCACGGGTAACCGTGTGTCGCAAAACTACCATCCCGAAGAGGGATAGAGGGGTTGCCAAATTGAACAATCAAATTATGCATTTAAAAACCACGTTTCCGGCATCTGTCGGTTTCGTGGTTTTTTTGTTGATGCACGAACATATCCCACGTAACAGGCACATAAGATACAGCATAAACTGTATTGCTAAAATGAAAGTTGATAAATGAAAACAAACAAGCTTACAAATAAAGTCATGGTATTTGCTGTAGTGTTATTTTCTGTAACACTGTCTACGGCATGGGCAAAACCGACAACATCAAAACAAGCTACGGTAGTTGTTCAAAAATGGCGACAGATGGACCCTACACCGCTAAAAGCTTCTCTTGGCAAGACAGTCCGTGAAGTCCAGACGTATCGTGATGGTGCAGGATCAGAGCTTTATCATGTAGTCTATTTAGAACCGGCAGGTTTTGCAATTGTTCCTGCGGATGACCTCGTAGAACCCATAATCGCATTTTCATCCGAGGGTACATATGATCCGTCGAAAACGAATCCCCTTGGTGCGTTGGTCAACAGAGATCTACCTGGAAGAATTGCTCATGTACGGGGTATTGCATACAGTACTGCTAATAAATCTGCTTCGCTGACATCTGAGCAGACTGCTGCATTGAGCAAATGGGAACGCCTGCAAGGTTCTGAGCCGGACTTGGCATACGGACTTGTCACTGTATCCGACGTTCGGGTTGCGCCTTTAATTCAGAGCAAGTGGAACCAGTCCACGGTCAGTGGAACTTACTGCTATAACTATTACACACCAAACAACTATGTCAGCGGCTGCGTTGCAACTGCAATGGCCCAACTTATGCGCCTCCACCAACTGCCAATCTCTGCAGTAGGAACGGCAAGTTTCACCATATATGTGGATAGTGTTTCCCGTTCAGAATCTCTAATGGGAGGTGATGGAGCTGGTGGCGCTTACAGCTGGGCGCAGATGCCGTTAGTGCCGGACGGGACCATTACGCTAACACAGCGACAAGCCATCGGCAGGTTAATGCATGATGCCGGCGCAACGGTGAACATGTCCTATACCGCAGACGGTTCAGGTGCTGTCATTTTAAAAACGGCAACAGCCTTGAAGACAACCTTTGGCTACGGCAATGCCAAACAAGGGTACAATGGAAACGACAACATCCCCACTGAAGCACGTAACACAATGGTCAACCCCAACCTGGATGCCGGACTGCCTGTTCTGTTCGGGATTTTTGACGAAAGCGTTAGCGGACACGCGGTAGTCGGGGATGGATATGGGTATCAATCCGGTACCATGTACCACCATCTCAACATGGGTTGGTCCGGCAGTAATGATCTCTGGTACAATCTGCCCAACATAGATGATTCCTATTATGGTTTTACATCCATTGACCAAATTGTTTACAATGTGTTCCCTTCCGGAAGTGGTGAAATTGTCAGCGGCAGGGTTGTAGATTGCGGCGGTGCGCCGATTAACGGAGTTGCCGTAACAGCTTTGCTCAATGGCTCTGTAAAGGCAAGCGCCACCACAAACAGTAACGGCATATATGCCTTGAAAGGATTGTCCTCCGCGACAACCTACATCATAGCTGCAACCAAAATTGGGTATAACTTCACCTCAAATTCAACAACTACAGGAACCTCATCCGATAACACCACTGTGTCAGGCAACAAATGGGGGATTGATTTTTCAAATTTATGTTCATATTCCACACTAACAGTCACCAAAGCCGGAGCCGGTAGCGGTACTGTCACCTCGACACCTGCAGGAATTTCCTGTGGCACTACCTGTTCAGTACCCTTTGCAAAACCATCTTCAATCACTCTAACGGCAAGTGCAAATTCCGGTTCCGTATTTACCGGTTGGTCCGGTGGCTCCTGTACCGGCGTAGCAGACTGTACTGTCAACCTCACCGGCGACACAACCGTCACGGCTACGTTTGTGCCATATATCACGTTGTTGGCAGAGAACTTTGATGGCGTTTCACCATCGGCGCTTCCGTCAGGATGGCAGTCGTTGGCTTCCGGAGCTACTTGGGCAACACATGTTGCAACAGTTCATCCTGTGGGGAAAGCTGCCCATAGCGGATCTAACCTTGTGTATTTTAACTCCTGGACTGCAGCTTCCGGCAGTTCTGCAGCACTTGTTTCGCCCGCATTTCCACTGACAGGAACAAACACCAGCAGCGCATCATTCTGGATGTATCGAGACACAGGCCTCTCACCAAAAGCCGATAGCGTGGAAGTCTATATCAACACCTCTGCCAGTCTGAACAGCGCCACACTGCTGGGAACAATCCACCGATTAACAACGTTATCACCTGTGGTTGCAAGCGCAGGGTGGTATAAATATGAATTTCCCGTCCCCGCTTCTTTTGCCAGCGCCACCAACCACCTACTATTCAAGGGTATTAGCGATTACGGCAATGATATTCATATTGATGATGTCACCGTTGCGGGCAGGCGTGATGAAACAGAGTATCTCATTGTGACCCTTGGCGGAACCGGGGGCGGAAGCGTTACCAGCGACCCGGTCGGCATCTCATGTGGCGCAGCAAGCTGCTCCGCTGTTTACCCCTATGGTACAAACGTTAAACTGTATCAGACACCAAACTCACTTTCCACCATTGGTGGATGGAGTGGCGCCTGTTCCGCGGCGGGCGCCTGCAGCATAACCATGGATACGGCCAAAACAGTCTACGCATATTTTACCCAGGCTTCCAAGGCCATGATAGGCGCTACCGGCTATGATTCGCTGAACCTGGCCTACAGCGGCGCTGATGACAGTGGCTCAATCATCATGGTGCTGGATACGGAGCTGATTGAAAATTTGATCATGGATAAGGGAAAGACTATCACTCTGGTGGGTGGTTATAAGGCAGACTACGGCAGTAGAAGCGGACTGTTGTCCACACTAAAGGGTGTGCTGACCATTGCTACTGGTGAGCTGATGGTGGATGGTTTGGTTATAAGATAGTTCAACCATTTAAGGTGGAACACTCAAGCAAAAACGCCATGAGGCTAGGCAATTCCTGGCTTCATGGTGTTTTGCATTCTCACAGATAATCTAATCTATTTCAGATTATGGGAAGCTCGGGCGGTACGCGGGCAACAACTTCCTCACTCATACCCAAACTCCCGCAATTTGGAAGTCCTCTCGCTCCAGTTCTCCTCGATTTTCACGAACAGCTCAAGGAAAACCCGTGTTCCCAGAAGGCGCTCAATGTCCTGGCGCGCCTGGCTGCCGATCTTTTTCAGCATATCGCCTTTTTTGCCGATGATGATCCCCTTCTGGGTCGCCCGCTCCAGGCAGATGGCAGCGGCAATGGCCACCACGCCGTTGGGCCTCTCGACAAAACTCTCCACCACCACCGCCGTGGAATAGGGGATCTCGTCACGGGTCAGGCGGAAGATCTTTTCACGGATCATTTCAGCCACGATAAACTTTTCCGGCATGTCCGTCAGGATGTCGTCGGGGAACATCGGTTGTCCCTCGGGAAGATAGGTACTGACTGTTCCAACCAGCCCTTCGACACCGTCACCGCTGCCGGCCGAAATCGGAACAATCTCGCGGAAAGGATGCTGGACGGACCATGCGGCTATTTTTTCAAGAAGAAGCCGTTTGTCCGCCAGCAGATCAACCTTGTTGAGCACCAGCACAACCGGAATGTTAACCCCCTTCAGAACCTCGCTGACCAGCCTGTCGTCAACACCCGCTGACGCATCAACCACCAGGAGCAGCAGATCCACCCCGCGAACGGCAGCCATAGCAGCTTCCACCATGCCTTTGTTCAGCCGCGAATGACAGGCGTGAATGCCGGGGGTGTCGATAAAAACGATCTGGCCGTTGGGTATGTTGTGAATCCCCTGAATGCGGTTGCGGGTGGTCTGGGGCTTGTCCGAGGTTATGACGATCTTCTCGCCGATGATGCGGTTGAGCAGCGTGGACTTGCCCACGTTGGGACGACCGATGATGGATACATAACCAAACTTGCTTTCATTGTTTTTCATAGGGTTGCACACATATCCATAAAGTATTACTTCTTGTTGCGGGTGTCTTTCAGGGTCACGCTACGATTGAAGACCGGTTTTCCGGGAGCGGAATCGACCGCATCGGTGCGGAAGTAGCCAAGCCGCTCGAACTGCACCTGGGTTTCACTGTTCGATACTGCCAGACTCGCCTCCAGCTTGCAGGAAGTCAGGATCTCAACGGAGTTCGGGTTGAGGAACTGCTTGTAATCAATCCCGCCCCGGTCCGGATTTGCATCGGTGAACAGGTAATCGAACAGGCGAACCTCGGCATCAATGGCGTGGCAGGAGGAAACCCAGTGAATAGTCCCCTTGATCTTCCTGCCATCGGCGGCTGCCCCCCCCCGCGAGTCAGGGTCATAGTCGCAGTGGATCTCGACCAGATTGCCATTGTCATCCATAACCACACCGGTGCAGCGTACGATGTAGGCATAACGCAGACGGACCTCGGCGCCGGGCGCCATGCGGAAAAACCCCTTGGTTGGCTCCGCCAGAAAATCATCCTGGTCGATGTACAGTTCACGGGAAAAAGCAACCTTACGGCTGCCCATCTCAGGCCTTTGGGGGTGATTGGCGGCGTCAAACTCCTCAACCTTTCTTTCCGGGTAGTTGTCAACGATAACCTTGACCGGCCGCAGAACCGCCATGACCCGTGGCGCGCGTTCATTCAGGTCTTCTCGCAGACACTCTTCCAGTATCGACATGTCTATCCAGGAATCGCCCCTGCCGACGCCGATACGATCACAGAAGGTGCGGATGGAGGCGGGCGTATAGCCGCGTCGGCGCAACCCCATCAGAGTTGGGAGACGGGGGTCGTCCCAGCCGCCAACAATCTGTTTGGTAACCAGTTCATTGAGTTTGCGCTTGCTCATAACCGTGTAGGTCAGGTTGAGCCGGGCGAATTCGTATTGACGCGGCCGGGCTGGCACCGGCAGGTTGTCCAGGAACCACTCATAGAGCGGTTTGTGGTCCTCGAACTCCAGAGTACAGATGGAGTGGGTGATGCCTTCGATGGCATCGGACTGGCCATGGGCAAAGTCGTACATGGGGTAGATGCACCAGCTGTCCCCCACATGGGGGTGCGGAGCATGGATAATGCGGTACAGGACTGGATCGCGCAGGTTGATGTTGGGAGAAGCCATGTCGATTCTGGCCCTGAGAACCCTGCTTCCCTCGGCGAATTCACCCGCTTTCATGGCGCGAAACAGGGCCAGGTTTTCCTCAATCGAACGGTTGCGAAAAGGGCTTTCCTTGCCCGCCTCCGTCAGGGTGCCACGGAGTGCGCGAATTTCATCGGCACTCAGGTCCTCCACATAGGCCTTACCCTGCTGGATAAGGTGTTCGGCCCACTGATAGAGTTGATGAAAGTAGTCTGATGCATAGTAAAGGTGCTCTCCCCAGTCAAACCCAAGCCAGCGCACGCTTTCCTTGATGGATTCAATATACTCCAACTCCTCCTTGGCCGGATTGGTATCGTCGAAACGGAGGTGGCAACGTCCGCCAAAATCACGGGCCAGACCGAAATTGAGACAGATGGACTTGGCATGACCAATATGCAGGTAGCCATTGGGTTCCGGTGGAAATCGGGTCACAATGGTCTGATGCTTGCCGCTCTTGATATCGTCATCGATAATTGTACGCAGGAAGTTTGACGGAGCTACGCTTTCTGTTGACATGAAATCCCTCGAAGTAATGCGGAAATAACAGGTTCTAGATCAACTCTCCCAGGAGTGAGTTCTGGAAAACCTGAATAATTTTGACGTGAACAAGAGTGCCGATCAGGCTGTTATCGCCAATAAAGTTGACCGTACGGCCACTGTCGGCTTTGCCGGAGACCTGGCCGGGGCGTCTCCCCTCCCCTTCCACCAGAACAGCCTGGGTTGTGTCCAGGTAAGCCATACTGAGTTCAAGTGTGATCCGTTTCTGCAGAGACAGCAGCCGTTCGAGACGCCCCTGTTTTTCCTCACGGCTGAGATCCTCGGCCAGATCAGCAGCACCTGTGCCGGGTCGTGGCGAATAGGCAAAAGAAAACAGGTCGATAAAACGAACCTGCTCCATCAGGGAGAGGGTTTCAGCAAACTCCTCTTCGGTCTCACCGGGAAAGCCGACAATCATGTCGCCGGTGATGGCAATCCCTGGGCGGGCAGCCTTGAGCGCCAGAATTTTGTTCAGATACTCTCCCCTGGTATAACCACGATTCATGCGCTTCAGCACGGCATCGCTTCCGGACTGGGCCGGAAGGTGAACATGACCGCATAATGCCGGTATTTCGGCAAAACAGTCGATAAGCTCATCGGACATATCCTTGGGATGGGAGGTGTAGAAGCGGATTCGCAGGATGCCTTTGATTGCAGCGACTTGCCTGATAAGCTCGGCAAAGGTCGGTTCACCATCGCTCTTCAAGCCGTAGGAATTGACGTTCTGTCCCAGCAGCGTAACTTCCCGCACGCCCTCGGCGGCCAGCTGGCGAACTTCATCGAGAATCTCCGTCGAACGCCGGCTGATTTCAGGCCCGCGCACATAGGGTACTATGCAGTAAGAGCAGTAGTTGTCGCACCCCTGCATGACAGTCACATACCTGCTGACCCGGGCAGTCCCTTTTACGGGAGGAAAGAGATCAAGGCGCTGGGTGTTATCGATAAAGGCGGTTTCGCTACGCCGCTCACCACGTTCCGCGGCCAAAACCATGTCATTCAGCAGATGCAGGTTGTGGGTGCCGAAAACCAGATCCAGACAGGTCAGTTTTTGCAGCAGAGCTTCCCCTTCCTGCTGAGCGACACAGCCCCCAACTCCGATAATCAGACGCTTGTTGGTTCGCTTGAGAGCGGCGAGGTTTTCGAGGCGGCGATACACTTTTTCCTCGGCGCCCCCGCGCACACTGCAGGTATTCAGAAGAATCATGTCGGCGCCAGCCGGAGCCGCAACCGGCTGATAGCCGATGTCTGCCAGCATGGTCAGGATCCGCTCGGAATCATTTACGTTCATCTGACAGCCAAAGGTTTCAATGTATACGTTTTTACTGTTCATGGCGACCTATACTTATACGCGATCAAAACGGATCAAGTCAACCTGAGATAGTCTTGGCAGGAAACGATCGTCATTTCTGCTGAGCTCTGCTATCGTAGCTTCACGTTTGCATCCCACAACAAACGGCTGACACCACGACGCTGATTGGATACAAGGCATGAATATAGATTGGAACTGCATTGACACCGTTCTGCTGGATATGGATGGAACGCTTCTGGATCGACACTTCGATGATCATTTCTGGCTGGAACATGTGCCAAAGCGCTGGGCCGACCAGAACAGGACGTCATTGGAATTCGCCAAAGAGCACCTCTACGCTCTGTTCAGATCCCAGGAGAACACCCTCAACTGGACCGACCTGGATTACTGGTCCGACCGACTGCACCTGGATATTCCTCTGCTCAAGCAAGAGGTTGAACATCTGATCGCCGTGCACCCCTTTGTGGTCGAATTTTTGTTGTACCTGAAACAACACGGAAAATCGGCCTGGCTGGTCACCAATGCCCACTCAAAAACCCTCGACCTAAAGATGAAGAAAACACGCCTGGGGCCCTACTTTAACGGCATTATTTCAGCACACCAGGTTGGGCTCCCCAAGGAGGATGACCGTTTTTGGAACGCACTCCAGGATTTCATCTCCTATGATCCTGACCGGACCCTGCTTGGTGAGGACAGCGAAACCAACCTGGGTACCGCCGAACGATTCGGCATCAGGTATCTGGTGTATATCAGCCGTTACAGTTCGGTGGTTATACCAACACCATCCTCCAATTATCTGTCGATCAACTACTTCAGCCAACTGATACCCGGACATGGCGACAAAGCCGCGGACTAAACAGCAGCGTTGCCCATGATACAAAAAAAGCCGGACAACAACGACCGATGAAACCATTGTTGTCCGGCTGAGTTACGAACGCGCAACGTATCCCCGTTGCATCTACATCTTGCGCAGCTTTGCCCGGAATTTCTCAAGGGTGGCAGCACCTTCCTCTATCAGGCGAATCAGGTCCTTGCGAGCGCCGCCGGCAACTTCCTTGCCCTTGTCCAGCAGGTCGTCGGTTTTTTCCCCTATGGTATCAACCAGATCGGAAATGGTGACCGTTAGATCATCAACTGTTTCATCTGCGCGAGCCTTGACCTTTTTGGCATAACGGGCAACATCGCGTCGGGTTCGCCGCCCTGATTGGGGCGCACAGAGCAGGGCTACTCCCGCTCCGATGATTCCACCGGCCAGCAGCAACAAAGCTCCTGCCGCAACTCGATTGTCTCTCTTTTCACTTTCGTATCTCTCTTCCATAGCGGGCTCCTTTAGCCGATATCATCGTGAATACACTGACAACACTTCTGTAGACAGTCTACTCCGTTTGGTGCGGGATGCAAACCTCCTCTTCCGACGCACACCTTTACGTAGGAAAGGTTCGGGCCAGATCGTGATCAATCACGTAGACACACATCTCGCGGGCACTCTGCTTGGAGTAATGGAACCTGGAAGCACAGAGGTTGTTGATCAGGAAGGACACATCATCGCGGATGCGTTTGTCGTACGTCTTGAATGCTTCCGTATCATAATCCTTGATGGCGCGGCGAAAATTTGCATTGTCGATAAACGGCTCCAGCACCTTATCCTTCAAGTTGTGGACATAGCGTTCATGGAGCGCCAGGTACAGTGTCGTTTCCCTGGGGTCCTTTCCGCCGGCAAGAATTTCCTGGGTCAGGGTCCTGGAGGCGTACTCCTTCTGGGTTTCCCTGCGGAAATCAAGACGCACAGCCTCCGTTACCTCCTGCCCTATTAAACGGACCTCGATGGAGCGCAGGAAATCCTCACTGATGTCAATTTTTTCGTTCGTATAGGCGCAGAGCACCGACGAGCCAACTTCGAAATTAACCGCAAACAGGTAATTGAGCAGGTCCCGGGCGATCTGATCCTCATTGTAATAGTACAGCGACTCCTTGACCTCCTGCAGCACGGTATAATTGTAATTTTGAACAAGGGAATCGAGAAAATGTACGGGAAGCATTTCGTTGAGATCGGTGCGCCATTTTGTAAAATAGGTAACCAGACTGTACATGGAGATCAGTCCGTCCTTGCGGGCATGGGCAGAATAGAATTCGTTGAAGATCTTGATGGAGTCTCTTCCGGAAAAACCGGTCACCCCTTCGTGTTCCGATTCATCAATAATCCGACGACGTCGCTTGGCCGTCAAACGCTTGCGGTCATCCTCCGAAAGCCAGGGGGGGATATGGCCGCAGTAAATTTCCATCTTGAGCAGCAGCAGGTTTTCATCACAATAGTGCGCGTACTTTTCCGGATCACCGATCCATTCCAGCAGGGCCTCGGATTTCCTGTTCATGCGGGTAGCAATGATGATCCGGGCAAAGTTGTGCAGCACGCGCGGCAGGAAACTCTCGTTGATATGCCTGCCAAAGGTGTTGCGGTAGATCTCGACCTCGGTATGCAGATCCATGACATAGGGAATATTGATGAACTCGATCCGGTCGGTGAACGACTGGAACCCCTCAATGGTCTTCTCATCCTCCGGGTTCATCAGGGCTATGAAGAGCGACTTGACGTTCTCCTCCAGTTCCTCGACCTTGTGGATACCCTCACTAATGATGTTGTGCAACTCAAGCAGACGTTCAGCATTGTAGGATTTCACATCCATCAGGGCGTAAATGCCGTTGTTGGTCTTGGCAAAATTGGAATAGATGTGCCTGACGGCGTTGCTGTCACCCAGCAGGATGTCGATTTTGCGCTGCAGCTGCTCATTGGTGATGACATTCTGCTTCATCGGTTTGTCGCCCGGATTGAAGACCGTGATTCCCTCACCCAGGCGGCGGTTGAAGCGGTAGGGGCGCGCATGGATCATGCGGTAGATATCCATTGAATTCGGCAGACGCTGGAGCAGAGCATTAAAGAGTGAGCTGCAGATGGTGCAGGGCGTTTCACTGAAAACCCACTCATATTCCTTGTCCGTAAAGAGCTTCCACTTAAATTCGTCGTTTTTGAAGAGTTCGTCGAAAAAGGTGCGTCGATCCCGCTTCGGGATCATCAAAAGGGGATTGTCGTGGGAGGGGCAGGGAACTTCAATAAAATCACCGCTGCGGAAGAGCGATTTCTTCATCTCCGCCTGATCGGCCTGCCCCAGTTCGTATTCGTCCAGCAGACCGGTGAGGCGATCTACAAACGATGTCATCTGGGTTTCATTGATCTGTGCAAGAACGCGCCGGTCAAGTCTCCAGACCGTTTCATAGCGTGTCCCGGCGTCACTGTTGGCGTATTCCTCGAACTTCAGCAGCAGGGTATTGAGGAAGGTGCTCTTGCCAGAACCGTGGGGACCCTCGAAGATATAAATCTTGTTCTGACGTGCACTCCCCTTCATGGCATCCACATGGTTGATCAGACGGTTGGCAAACAACCGGTCGGCAAAGAAGGGGCGGTCGGCATCCTTGACAAAGAGATTGCTGCAATCGTAATGGACATAATTGATCGATTCCGGGTCGTCGGGGTACTCGTCAACCCCCACGCCGACGTAGCTTCGTATCATGTCATGGAAGGTCTGGAACACATTGCGCACCACCGCTGTCGGACTAACGGTCAGAACTTTCAAAAACTCATCAAATGAAATGGTCTGACTCTGCTCCCGTTCGCTGATCTTTCGATTGAGATGCTGTATGGCTCTGTCCACATTTGACATGATTTCACCGGCTAGAGTTGCTTTTTGGAAAGCACTTTTTCATTCATTGAGTAGACCACCCGCTGCCAGGTAATTTCTCCGTCGCGGGCCTCATCCCGGCCCGCCGGTGACGGTTCGGCTGCAACCTGCGCCTCACTGGTTTCAAGATGCACCGGACCGCCCCACAGAAACTCGATTCCCACCAGCGTATTGGCAATGTATTCACGCACCAGCTGTTTACCCTCAAATGCATGCACCAGGTAGAGAGAACCCTGGAGCCCCTTGGCTTCGTCCACCGTGATGACCGGGGGGTGGTAGAGCGTCTCCAGCATCATCTGTTGATAATCCTTCGCCTTGCGACTCTTGACGTAGTACTGCCAGACCATGCGTTGCTGATCGAGCCGTTTTCCGGCCAGAAAAAGGTTGTAATGATCCAGAAAATCCTGATCGAGATAGGTTTTCAGGAACAGGTAGTCGCACAGGTTTTCACGCACAGAGAAGATAAAATCCCTCCCCTTTGCAGAGCCGGTATCATACTTCTTGCGTCCATCAGCATCCAGCAGTCGCTGAAACGCAAAGGAGACGCGCCCCTTGTCGGCCTGCTCCTCGATAAAGTTGAAGAGGCGCATCCCCAGGGCATAGGGATTCGTCCCCACCCGTGGCATGGAGGTAACCGCAGCATGGACACGGGCAAAATCCACCTCATGACCCCGGATGCGGTCATCCTGCAGAAAGAGGTATTCGTGCCAGTAGCTTGCCCACCCCTCGTTCATTATCTTGGTTCGAATCTGGGGCTGAAAGAAAACGGATGTCTTGCGTACAATTTCCAGGATCGAACGCATCCAGACATTCTCATCCCTGGCAAGAAAATGCGCGTGGTCCAACAGGTAACTGAGCAGGTCGCGACGTTTGGCTGGGTGGTTCTGATCAGTATGGCTGAAGCGCGCTTCCAGTTCTGGATAGCGCTGTTCCGCATCACTGAAAAAGGTCCTTTCCCCCAATTCGCCATGGTTCTTCAGGCAGTCGTTGTAGCGATTTATCTCCTTGATGTATTCGCTGATGGAGACCTTTTTTTCAGCCTGAAGAAACTGATCGAAATAATAGTTCACACGCGACGAACATTCCGCTTCCTGGGGAACAAACAATTCCGCCAGTCCGCCGTAAAAATCCACCAGGTTGTCAATACTCCTGGCGAATTCGATCACGTAATCCACCCAGCGTCCCTTTTCCGCGCGGAGTTTGGCGATTACCCTTTTATCGGAAAGAGCCTGGCCGGCAAAATCATAGTCCCAGGTGTGCCGGTAATAGAGGTTGTTCTGAAAAAAATCGATATGGGCAAGAACATGATAAAAAATCATCACATTCAGCCAGTCCGGGTTGTTGTCGTTGTAGAAGGAAATGGGAGGCCGGGTGTTGATGACCGTCTCATAGGGATTATGGGGATAGAGTTCGTACTTCCCCTTTTCCCGCAACACCTCCACATCATGAACCCAGTAATCATACATGGTCGGTATCATCACCTTGGGAGAAAGTTCCAGCAGATCGCGGTTGGTGACGATATACTCCAGACTCTCATTGGTGAAGGTGAGGCCGGCCGACCGCGCACGCTCCTTGCACCCTTCCATGATGTTTTTGGTATGTTGGTTGATAAGTTCCATGACTGGTCTCTCGCCTGCCGACAAAGGGCGGGGCGGGTAGTACGTCGATCCGTTCAGGAAATCAGTTTCCTGATCCCCTCGATCAGACGCGGTTCCTCCGCATCTTCCTGAATGATATCCATCCTGATCAGTTCCTTTTTGCTTTTCAACAGGCCCGATGTATTCAGGAAGCGCGCCACAGAGGTCATGACGCCATCCTGACCGGTGTGCGCCGCAATGGTCACACCAACCCGGCTGGCGTATCCCAGCATATGTCGGATTTCCCCAATCAACTTCAAGCCGCCGTCATCCCAGTCATCCCCGTCGGTACCGTGAAAAACGTAGATGTTGTAGTCCTTCACAAGGTTCTCTTTCTCCACGATATCGTTGACAAGCTTGTATGCGGTCGAGACCTGGGTCCCCCCGGCAACACGTGAATTGTAATAGGTATAAAAGTCCGGCACCTCTTTTGCTTCGGTGTCGTGCAAAATAAAACGGGTTTCGGCCTGTCCGGCATACTGGTACAGCAGCCAGCTGTAGATCAGCACATGCTGGGAAACCACCAGTTCGGTGGCCTTTCCGGCCATTGAACCGGAATAATCGCGCAAGAAGAAGAGCATGGCCTGGGGTTCAAAATCTTTTTCCGGGGAAAGGACACGGTAGATTTTGTCGTGTGGTGCAATCAAAAAACGGGTCGGATCGATATCGGACACATCGGGAAGGTTGCCCAGGGCGATATTTGTTTCCACGATCTTGCGCAGCGTTGCCTTCTTGTCCAGAACCTGACCAAAACCGCGGTTTTTGTCCGTCAAATCGTAGGTATAGCGTGTGAACGAACGTTTCTTGCCTTTATCTTTCAGGTTCGGCAGCTGAAACTTCTCGGAGAGCGTTTTACCCAGATCATAGGCAGTTGACTCCAACTCGTGGTTTTCACCCTCCCCCTGTCCGGGACCCGTTCCACCCCCCTCTCCAGCCTCTCCGCGAACCGGCTGTTCTCCTATGACCTCCCCTTCCTCCCCCTCACCGCTGCCACCGGTTCCGGCACTCCCCCCACCCTCGCCGCTTGGGCGAATGGTTGGATCGTGAATCAGCTTTTCCTCCACCGTGGTCGGAACCACCACTACCTTACCCGTGTTACCCTTGCCCGGTTTTACCAGCTTGCCCACATGGATCTTGCGCGGAAAACCGTCCTCTTGCCGCTGACGGTCGCGCTCCAGCAGTTCATCCAGGGATTTGGCAAGAACAGCCGCATTGATGTGTAACGGAACTGACTGCTGCACAATCCACGAATCGCCTTCATCAAAGACGTTTCGATCGCTCTGCGTTGGACCACCCTCTGGAGACAGGTCATGCCCTTGTTCTACCGTAGCCAGTTCATCCCTTATCCGTGCTTCCCTTTCGGGAGAAATTCCGGCAGCTCTGAGTTCATCCAGGTATTTTGTGAGTTTGTTTTGCATGGAATAGGTTTAGTTCTCGTCTTCCTGCGTACAGAAATACTCGATCGTCTTCTGTGCGCAGGTCCGGCAATAGCCCAGTTTATCCAGCATGGTCGTAATCATCCGGTCATAGAGTTTCTGGTTCTCTTCATTGGTCCGGTTGGCCAGTGCGCCGATCAGGCTTCCTGCGCCGGCAATGTCTGACTTGAGGCGCACATCGGTAACCGCCTTGACCAGTTCCAGGTTGTCCATGAAATCGTAATTGGGATCCATGGAGATCTTCTGACCATAGATCTTGCGGATGGAGGTGCGGAAGGAATCCCGCTGTTCCTCGGTCTTCAAGCCGATGCGTTCTTCGGCGCTTTTGACATAGCGTTCATCGATCTTCAGTGCACGCAGTTCACCGGTCTGGGGATCCTTGTACTTCCACATCCGATCCGGTCCCAAGTTTTCGGCGTCAATGCCGATAATCATGTTGACATAGTTCATCACATCCTTGCGGATGGCCTGGGGCTCGTCCATGTAGGCATTGAACATCTCGGTCATGATCCGTTCGCGATAGAGACCTTTGGCGATCTTGAGATCCTCCAGGTACTTGGCCCGGTCATTGGTCTCTACCACATAATCCAGAATCACACGTTCCAGGGCTTTGAATACATCGTAGGCGAACATGCAGCGACCTTCGTTGGTCTCGGAGCTTTCCACCTGCAACTGGAGCGCCCTTCCCAAACTGCGATGTCCCAACCCCTTCTGGCCAAAACGCTTGGTGATATCCGGGTCCTGTCCCAAGGTGTCGATGACTTCGGCCAGGGCCTTGATGCTCTTCTCACCTGCCACCTCCCCCGCGGCCAGCTTCATGGTTTCAATGGGGGTCAGCTTTTCGGTACGGGGAAAACGGGTCAGTACGACCCCAACAGATGCAGCGTAATTAAGATTCGGGTCCTGGTGCAGTTCCTCTTTGGCGAGCGTGGTTTTATGCTCGCTGCCGATGGCATAGGCGGTCAACCCCTTCTGGAGTAGATAATTGGTGTTGTGGGAGACATAGCAGATGCGGCAACGGTCAACTATGGGAGCTTCCTCTTTTTCAGCCAGGAAACGGTTGAACTCGGAATTATTGCTGGTGGCTATGATCAGGGTGTCAATCGGCCATTTGTAGCCGTCTATCTCAATGGCGCGGTTCTGGATCACCCCCAGATAGACCTGAACCAGATCCTTTTTGTTCTTGAAAATTTCGTCCGAGAAATGGATGCCCCCTCCTGCAACCCTGGCCAGGGCGCCACGGCGCAGGTCAAAACGATAGGGGTTGTTGGTGTCGGAAATGTGCAGCAGGCGCTGGATCGACTCCTCACCCAGAAGGTCCACCGACGAGGAGGTAATTTTATCTTTGGCCGGATACTTACCGGTAACGGTTCCCAGACTTTCATTCATGGGCACCGGAAGCACCTCGATGAACTGGAGCATTCGCTCAAGGTTTCCATCGCAGAAATCACGAATATCGTTCCAGATGTAGCCGCTACAGGCTCCCAGGGGACGATAGTTTTCATAGAGCAGATCAAGGGCCGTATCGCCCAGACCGCACTGGTCGGCAAGGTAGCGGCGGTTGTCGTCGCTTGCGTCGAACAGATTCATTGCCAGGATCATCGGATCCTCACAGGTCTGTGAATCTATGACGGATATTTTCCCGTAATGCCCCAGTTGATCGAGACCGGTAAAGCGAAACGTATGACGGCGGTTTCTCGCTGCGGACAGAAACGCACGATACCTGGTGCAGAGAAACTCCACAAAAAACGTCTTGCCATTGCCAGGCTCGCCAACCAGCACAAAGGCCATCTCCTTGCTGGATCCACCCTCGGCGGCATCCTTGACGTAGGAGACAAAACTGTTTATTTCATCGAACATGCCAATGGCATGCTTCTTTTCACTTCGGAACAATTTGAAATCGTAGGTGGTTCTGCCGTTTACCACCACCTTTTCAAAACCGGCTCCGAGAATCATTCTGGCCACGGATTGAAAAGCGTTTTCAAACACCCTCTCGTCATTCTTTACCGCTTCAATATGCTGGGACAGCTTCTGATGGACAGCCATGGTCTTCCTCCGCCCGTTACCGAATTGTTGTTGGGTGTACCTTCAATCATTATGACTTACATATGAATTATATCAAGTTCCCCACAGACAGTTTTGGATAATTACGCATAAACATTGCAGAAAAAATTATGGTGATTGTCAACGGACCGATTATGAATGCGCCTTGTCTTTGCCCAACTTTCAGAGTAAATTGTACCTATACTAATACAAACGAAATCTAACCTGAAAGATGCGATCATTTTATGAATATACTCAGTATTGACACATCAACATCCCTGGCCGGGGTGGCACTGACTTCAGATGAAAAGGTGCTGGCGGAATCAACATTCATGGCTGACCGTTGTCTTTCGGCGCGCCTGGTGCCGGAAATCCTGCGAGTGCTGGAAATTGCCGGCATTACCATCAATGATATTGATCTCTTTGCCTGTGCCATTGGTCCCGGCTCGTTTACCGGTGTACGGGCCGGTGTGGCCACAATGCAGGGTTTTGCGCTGGCCACGGATAAACCGTGCGCCGGTTTTTCCTCCCTCTCCCTTTTGGCAATGAATTTTCCGCTGACCTCCCAACCGGTCTGCTCCCTGCTGGATGCGCGCAAAAGCGAGGTCTATGCCGCTCTCAGCGACTGCTCAGCAACCATTCCCACGACACTGATCAGTGATTGCGTTATGCCGGCCAATCATTTTCTTGATCTGCTCTGTGCAAAAACCGACGGCTCGGTTATTTTCTGCGGCGAGGGGGCGGTACGCTATCAGGATGTGATCACATCCCGTCTTGGCAACCGAGCCAGCATTGCCCCCTTTCCCCTGCATGCCGCCCATGCCGCCAATGGGGCGCTGTTGGCGCTGCATCAGTACAAAGCCTCGCAAACAGTTGAACCCGCTTGTTTGCTGCCGGTCTATATCCGTGCTTCAGAGGCGGAGTATGCCAAGCTTGACCGTCAGAAATCACGTATAAAACAATAGATTTTGCGCATGCCGTTCCCCAGGGGAGAAGGTCATGAACATTCATGAATATCAGGCTAAAGAGATCCTGAACAGCTTCGGTATAGCAATACCACGCAGCCGGGTCGCCCTGACAGCCGATCAAGTGGAGCGTGCCGCCAAGGAGATGGGGGGGCATTGTGTCATCAAGGCACAGATCTACGCCGGTGGACGCGGCAAGGCCGGGGGCGTCAAAGCGGCTAAAAACCCCGAAGAGGCTTGCGAGATTGCCAAGACACTTTTCGGCAAAAACCTGGTAACTCGTCAAACCGGGCCGGAGGGACTCAAGGTCCGCCGCATCCTGGTAGAAGAGACCGTTGAGATCGAGCGCGAGTTTTATATCTCCATCACCCTGGACCGCCAGAAATCACGTTACTGCCTGATCGCCTCGGCAGAGGGGGGGATGGACATTGAGGAGGTCGCCCGCACGGCACCCCATAAGATACACCTCCTGACCATTGATCCCTTCACCGGACTGCGTCCCTATCAGGCGCGCACAGTTGCGCTGGCCATCGGTTTAGGCGGAGTACTCTGCGAAGATTGCGTGGAGTTGATGCTCAACCTGTACCGATGCAGCCAGGAAAAAGATTGCTCCCTGGTGGAGATCAACCCGCTGGTGGTAACCAAAGCCGGCTGGCTGCTGGCCATGGATGCCAAGATTACCTTTGACGACAATGCCATCTATCGACACCGCGAGTACCCCGACCTGGTGGATTACTCCCAGCTCAACCCCCTCGAAATCACCGCCGGAAAATACGATCTCTCCTATATCAAGCTGTCCGGCAACATCGGCTGCATGGTAAATGGAGCCGGATTGGCCATGGCCACCATGGATGTGCTCAAGGAATCGGGTGGCGAACCGGCCAATTTTCTTGACGTGGGTGGGGGAGCAAGCCGCGAGAAGGTGGCAGAAGCCTTCAAGATCATCCTTGAGGACTGCGATGTGCGTGCGGTTTTTGTAAACATCTTTGGGGGAATCATGCGCTGCGACATCATCGCCCAGGGGATTATCGAAGCGGCATTAAATGTCAACTGTAGCTTGCCGATCGTGGTGCGCATGGACGGCAACAGGGTTGAGGAGGGCAAACAGTTGCTGCGGGAATCGGGTCTGAATGTCCAGATCGGGGACAACATGGGTGATGGAGCCCGAAAAATCGTCACCATGCTGAACCAGGGGGTGGATTAAGCCATGGCAATCTTGATCAACAATAACTCCAAAATCATCGTGCAGGGCATCACCGGTCGCAGCGGACTGTTCCATGCCCAGCAATGCCGGGCCTATGGCAGCCTTGTCGTGGGTGGCGTAACTCCCGGCAAGGGTGGCAGTGAAATCGACGGTTTTCCGGTCTTCAACACCATGGAAGAGGCCGTGCGCCACACCCAGGCAACGGTATCCATGATTTTCGTCCCCCCCCCGGGAGCGGCCGATGCAATTCTGGAAGCCTGTGCATCGGATCTGGAGCTGGTTGCCTGCATCACCGAGGGGATACCGATACGCGACATGGTACTGGTGCGGGCGGTGCAGTCCGAATCCGGGACCAGGTTGATCGGCCCCAACAGCCCGGGCGTCATCACTCCCGGACAGTGCAAACTTGGCATTATGCCGGGACATATTCATAAACCGGGTCGAATCGGCGTTATTTCACGCAGCGGTACCCTGACCTATGAAATTGTCAAACAGTTGTCTGATATCGGAATGGGACAATCAACCTGTGTGGGCATCGGCGGCGATGCAATCATCGGCATGAAATTTATTGATGTACTGCAACTCTTCAACGATGATCCGGAAACCGATGCGGTTTTTATCATCGGTGAGATCGGTGGTGCGGCTGAAGAAGAGGCGGCCTACTGGATCAGGGAAAATATGACAAAACCGGTGGCGGCCTTTGTGGCCGGCATTACCGCCCCGCCGGGTAAGCGCATGGGGCATGCCGGTGCCATTATTACCAGCGGCAAAGGTACGGCTGGTGACAAAATCCGCACCCTGCGCGAATGTGGTGTCACGGTTGCAACCAGCCCCACCCGCATGGGTGAAGCCATGGTTGAGGCGCTGAAGCTGGCTCGCAGGGATAATGATGCGTCACTGGAGAAATGACGTTTAAGGCAAAAATACGTTACGCATCCTGCATCTGCACCCCTTGCAGGACCCTTCCGAATTCCTCGACGCTGTACGGTTTTGTGGCAACGCTTCTGAATCCGAAATCCCGATAGTTGGCAAGAACAGGATCGTTGCAGTAGCCGCTGGAAACGATGCCATACACCTTGTTGTCGAACTCCAGAAGCTCCTTGATGGCCTCCTTGCCCCCCATACCACCAGGTATGGTTAAATCCATGATGACCGCCAAGAATGGTTCACCGGATTGCCATGCTTCTTGATACAGTCTGATCGCTTCTGCTCCGTCACGGCACACAACCGCCTTGTAGCCAAGATCTTTCAACAGTTCGGAAGCAACCTCCCTGACGCTCTCTTCATCGTCCATAACCAGAATATTCCCTGTACCCACATGCAGGCTTGTCACATGTTCTGTTTTTTTAGGATGCGGCTGTGTTGATGCGGGCAGATAGATTTGGAAGATTGTGCCAACACCGACCTGTGATTGAACCCTGACATACCCTTCATGTTTTCTTATAATGGAGTGGACGGTTGCCAGCCCAAGTCCGCTTCCCTTCTGTTTGGTGGTGAAATAGGGGTCGAATATCTTTGACATCTGCTCCACGGGAATACCGACCCCCTGGTCTTCAATGGCAATTACCAGATAGTTGCCCTGCGCAAGAGGAACGATCTCATTCGGAGCAATGGTCTGATTCCGTATGGCGATCCGGATGATACCGCCTTCGGCCATGGCCTGATCGGCATTGATAATCAGGTTGTTGATGACCTGATTCATCTGCCCCACATCCACCTCCACGGGCCAGACATTATCGTCAATCAGGTACTCACATCTGACATTTGAACCCCGTAGTACAAAATCCACCGATTCCATGACAATCTGAGTTATTGAAGCCGTCTTCCTGACCGGCGTTCCACCTTTTGAAAAGGTCAGCAGCTGGTCCGTCAGACCACGGGCGCGAGTGGCAGCCTTTTCGGCTCCCTCAAGCCTCTGGATAACCCGGTCATCGTCCTTGATCCATGATTTAATCAGCGTGATATTTCCAAGGATTGCGGTGAGCAGATTATTAAAATCATGGGCTATTCCCCCTGCCAGAACGCCAAGTGATTCGAGTTTTTGAGTCTTCAGAACCTCTGCTTCCACTCTCTTTCGTTCGGTGATATCCCGAACATGCTCGGCCACCATGACGACCTTGCCCGCGTTGTCAAAAACAGGGTATGACCGGATTTCCACCGTTCCGATCATCGGATTTTCCTTCTCTATAATTAACGGCAGACCGGTTCTGAACACTTCCTGGGCATAGCATGGATCACAGGGGGTGCCACGTTCAGGATAAAAGACCTTATAGCAGAAGCAACTGTCTCCACACTGCTCCTCCCCATTGGCAGCCTCAAACCTGCCGTGCCAATTGCAATGAATGATGCGATGATCCCTGTCGACCACCGAGAGCAGATCGGGAATTGCTTCGAAAAGCTTGCGCAAGAGCGATTCCGACTCAGAAAGCGCCACTTCGGCCCGTTTGCACTCGGATATATCTGTTAACAATTGTTCATTCGCCATGGCTAGTTCGGCTGTCCGTTCCCACACCCTTGTTTCCAGTTCCAGATTGGCAAACGCAAGCTGTTCTGCAACTCTTCTGCGTTCCTCCTCCACTCCGATTGCGCCTGCCAGAACACCCATGAACTTCATATCTTCTTCAGCGGGAACAAAATCCTGCTGATAGACGACACACAAGGACCCAACATGACGGTTGTTACATCTGACAGGTATGCCGACATATGTCATAAGATCATAGCGTTTTACGTTCGGATCACTTTCAGCATAGACCGTTTGCGGAAGGTTCCTGATACATATCGGGTGATCTTCTATGGACTTGATGACATCATTGCAGAGATGCCCTTCCGCCTGGTCAGTCATCTGGAAATCGGGCGGAATGTTCCAGTACCCCAGGGTATTCAGAGACCCTGAGTCGAGCCTGCTGTAGAGCGCACAGGTCGCCCCCAGCAGTTCACCACAGAGACCGGTAAGGCGCATGATGTTCCCTAGCGGGTCAGTGCTGAACCCCAGAAAACACTCATTGAGCTTTGAAACTCTTTCCATCAGTTCCAAGGACAACCTCCCCTTATGTGCTCGTTGACAAGCGGTTACTCCCGCTCAAGAACATACACCTGCACACTTTCGAGAGCGAGCGCAGGATGTTTGATCGTGACAAAAAACGGTGGTGTATGAAGTGAACAGGATTCCATCATACCCAAGCAGACAAAACTTCCCAAACAAATTATCAGCGGAAACTTTCGGTACATTCCCTTTTTGAAGATTTTGATGAGGTGGCGATGAACCAGACAATGCCGCATGAAATTACAATATCGGCAACGTTAAAGACCCCGGTTCGCAAGGGGCCGATACCCACATTCAAAAAGTCGATGACGCGACCTTCGTTAAAAATCCGGTCAATCAGGTTCCCGACACCACCACCGATCACCAGTGAAAGGGAAATGATGTGGGCTTTGGAATTATGAGGGTACACAAGAAGGTACACGAACATGCTTGCCAGAAATCCCCCGACACAAACGGTGAATATCCAAAAACGAATAGTTTCGGGGGAACCTGCCCCAAGACTGAGAAAAGCTCCGGGATTCTCGGAATACTGCAGACGAACCATGTTGTTCAGGAAAGAGATCGGCTCTGAATTTGCCAGTCCCTGCCGGGCGATGTTTTTGGTGAGCTGATCGCAGCCAACACAGCAAAGCAAAACGGGCGCAATCAAGAGAACCCTCTTCATCAGTTTCATGTCAGATCACCTTTTCGCTTCAGCCGGCAATGACGGCTAATCAATGAGCTTACCGATTCTCTGCCAGCGGACCCGCCATTCGTCCTGGTCCCACGACCAGTATTTTATGAATGCCAGTCCCACAACGTCGGCAGTACCTACAAAACCCCAAAAACGGCTGTCATAGGAGTTGTCCCGGTTGTCACCCATCACGAAGTATGCGTTTGCGGGGACTCGAACCGGCCCGAAATTGTCGCGCAGGGTCAACTCTTGCGACAGAATGCGCTGATCTTTGTGTACCTGATGGGGATTTTGATAGAGGGTTCCATTTACATAGACATGCTTGTCTCGAACCATGATCTCATCACCAGGTACGCCGATTAATCGCTTGATAAAGTCTTTAGAGCGATCTTCAGGGTATTTAAAGACAATCACATCTCCGCGCCTTGGTTCGCGAAGCTTTGGCAAACGCAGCTCGCTGAAGGGCACCCTGATGCCGTACACAAACTTGTTTACAAGCAGACAGTCACCAATCACCAGGGTATCCTCCATGGAACCGGAGGGGATTTTGAACGACTGAATGACACAGACCCTGATCACAAGGGCAAGAACAACAGCCCAGAGAATCGATTCGGCATATTCTCGTATTTTCGACTTTGCCCCGAGTTCGGTTCGCGCAACCAGGGTATCAGCTGTCTTTTCCATCTGCAATCAATCCTTTCCCGTCACGGTTCAGAAAACCGGCACAGCCTTGAATATTCCGAACAGAGTTCCACCACCAGCCAATGCGTAGCGAATCGACGGGTGATTGACGAACCATACCAGAAAAGAGACCTTTGACTGATCGTATGCATGAACCTGCTCCATAACCCTTGTGACAAAATCCAGGGACGGCCTAAATTCCTCGTTCATGGACGACACCTCCAACGCATTCTTTCATAAGCTGTTTCAGCTTCTCTTTTGCCCGAAACAGCCGTGTCTTGACCGTGGCCTGCGAGATGCCGCATTGACAGGCAATTTCATTCAATGAGGCTCCCTGCAGGCTTCTGATAATTGTTGTCCGGAATGGATCCGGTAGTTGCTCAAGACAGGCTGCCAGTGCCTGCCGCTGTTCATGAATGATTAATGCTTCTTCGACAGTTTTTTTGGCACCAGGGATTCCATGATAATCCTCAAGCTGAACGTTCTCTGTCCTGCCACGTTTCCGCAGTTCACTGATACAGCGATTGCGGGCGCAGATGAAAAGCCATGCCGAAAAGGGAGTCCCGCTGTCCGAGTCGAACTTCGATAACGATTTATACATATCCAGGAACACCTCCTGGCCAATATCTTCTGTCAGGTGCGGATCACGCACAAAGCGATAAATGAAGGTGAGCAGGTTTTTGTGGTACTTCCGGACAAGTTGTGAAAAAGCATCAACGTCACCCGCTTGCACACGTATAATTATTGCCACATCGTTTATTGTGACTCCACAGCGTTCATCCATAACCTGTAGTACGCAGGAAATTCAAAAAGGTTCCTGAAAAAATGACACCAAGGGACCAATCCATCCTCAGTCATGGATCTTTTTGCGAAGTTGGTACCCGGAAAAGAGGATCACATCCTTACCGTCGATTGTGGCTGCCCGCAATGTTTCTCCCATGCCACGTCCCAGACCGCTGATCACCGCCTCGTTATCAGAAACCGGTTCCAGGACAAAACTTGGTTTCCCTTCAAAAAGGAGCGGCATGGAATACTCAACCACCAGCAGCCCGTTGTCGATCCTGAGCACTATATTGTCGAACATTTTGGCGTCGTTTCCCCGATTGATGATTTCGTACTCTCCCACACGCGCCTGCATGACCGGAGGGATGGGGACCGTCGTTATGCGCTGGCCGATTAGCAGTTCCTGACCACCCAGGCGTGCTTTGAGAATGTCATGTTCGTTGATAGTGTCCCTTGTTATGCCGACATCATCCAGCTCGCCCAGGCTGACGGGAAAGAGACCGAGCAGTTTGTATTTCAGGCTCAACAGTCCGTCTGCACCCGGAACCAGACGCAGGGGAGTCCCATTCACCTCAGCCAGCAGATAGCCTGATTTCATGGTGACCGGCACCAGACCGGCACTGGTGGCATATCGCCCCTCATAGGATTTGAAAACACTCTCCGGGATAGTGTTTTCACCATCATTACGCTTCACCCGTTCCGGCTGGGTTATGCCGGTTTTAGCCTCCAGCGCCAGCTTGAGGGTTTCCGCTGCCAGCTTGTTGACAACCTGGGTTGAGGTGGATGAATTAGAGATCACCACCACGCCCAGCTTCTGCTCCGGCAGCATGACCAGCGTGCAGCGGTGAAAGAGTGTGGCGCCGGAATGGTGGGCAACGGGCCCGGCATTCTTGATGTCGATTTGCCCCAGCCCGCTCAACATCCAGCCCAGGCCGATATGAAAGTTGAGGTCCAGGGCAACGGAGCCGTTCTGCGGGCGCAACATCTCGGACAGACTCTCGTGGCTGATAATGCGCTTACCATTGCTGATACCGTCGGCAAAGACCATTCTTATCAGGCGCGACAGATCGAGGACTGTCGAGTTCAGGCCGCCGGCAGGAACATCGCGCAGACCAGGCTCTTCAACCAGGCTGTCCTTGGAATATGCTCTGGCAGCGGCAGGGGATCTGTCGGGCCCGGTTGTAAAGGATGAGTGCGCCATTCCCAGCGGCTCCAACAGGAAAGAGCGCATTAACGATGCGAAATCTTGCCCGGCAACCCGTTCTTCAGCCAGGCCGAGCAGAGTTACGCCCAGATTGGAATAGGAGAATACGGTGTTGGGGGGCAGTACCGCATACTCATCACGGAGATAGCCAAGCAGTTTGGCATACGACTCAGGCTGGTTGGTCCACATACCCTTGAGATGGTCGGAGGGAAGCCCGGAGTGGTGGGTCATCAGGGTGCGCGGAGTTATGGGGGGTGAATCGGGAAAGCGGCGTTTGATGGAAAATTCGGGGAGATAGGTCTGCAGCGGTTTGTCGATGTCAAGCTTGCCCTGTTCGCTAAGCTGCATGGCAGTGGTAGCGGTGAACAGTTTTGAAATCGAGCCGACCCTGTAGATGGTCTCGGGAGTTGCCGGGACCTGTTTTTCCCGGTCAGCCATCCCAAAACCCTCAGCCCACACAACCTGCTGGTCGTCAACCAGGGCGATGGAAAGGCCGGTTACGTCATCCTTGGACATCTCTTTGCGGGCCAGCCAGCGGATGTACTCTTTTGTATAGCCGAAATCACTGCGGGCAAGAGCTGTGTGTTTCACCGGCGCCATTGAACAACCGGCCAGCAGAGTCATTACAGCTGTTATCGTACAGATGAGTGTGAATCTTACATTCATGGTGATGTCTCCGGTTTAATTGTCCGTGTTATAACACGAATAATTATTAACAATAATATATTTTACTAATTGCTTGTTTTCTAAAGGCTGTAATCCCAGGTCTTGTCTTTGCGCACAAATCTGTGTGGTTCATATTTTATATATGCTCTTCTATGGTACATTTATAACAAACGTCATCATGCGGAGTACACCCGGCGACCGGTTGTGGTCGCTAGAGACAAACGAAGTAGAGGGGATTTCAATGGGAACGTCGGTGGGAGTGGGGTGCAGTGTTCACAGAAACCCGGTTGAGGCGGGCAAGGAAGCGTCCCGGATGGCCCTTGAACAGGCGGGAACATCACAACCGGACTTTGTCTTCGTTTTTGCCACGGTCGGCTATAACCAGCAGGCGCTGATACGCTCCATTCGCGAGGCAACATCGGGAGCGCCTCTGAGCGGCTGCACGGGTGAAGGGATCATTACCCATGATACGGTTAACGAATCCAATTTCGGCGTCAGCGTCATGGTGATCAGTTCGGATGAGCTTCGCTTTGCGAATGCCCGCATCAAAAACATCGGCGAGCAATCCGACACGGCGGGTATGCGCCTGGCGCATGAACTTGCTCCCTTTCTCGCAGACGACAACATTGCCTGTTTTGTAATGGCCGACGGGCTGGTCTTCAACTTCGACTCTTTTCTGGCCGGCTTCGAGAAAACGCTCAACCGCGAAAAGACGCTCCCGATGTACGGCGGCCTGGCCGCGGACAACTGGGTTTCCCGTATGACCTTCCAGTATCATGATGATGAGGTCTTTTCCGAGGGGATCAGTTGCGTTGTCTTGTCGGGCACCGGTAATGTCGCCTGCGGTGTCAATCACGGCTGTGTTGCGGTGGGAACCAAACGCACCATAACACGCTGCAAGGGAAACATCATCTACGAGATCGACGGGATACCGGCCCTGGAGGCACTGAAGGATTATTTCCCGGATGACTGGCAACAGCAGTGGAACAAGATTTCTCTGAACCTGTGCCTGGGGTTCAAAACTCCGGAACAGATCAAAAACGCGTATGAAGAACACATCATCCGCTACATGATGGGCAAGAACGACCAGGAGGGGTACGTGACCATCCAGTCCGAGATCGAGGAAGGTACGGAACTCTGGCTCACACGCCGCGACAAGGAGTTGATAACGAACGGCTTGCGGAGCATCTCATGCCGGATCAACGAACAGCTGAACGGAGTGAAACCAAAATTCGTGCTTCAATTCGAATGCGTCGGACGGGGCAAGGTCGTGTTCCGCGAACAGGTGAAAATCGAGTTGGCCAATTCCCTGCACAGGGAGATCGGAGACGACATACCGTGGATGGGACTTTTTACCTATGGAGAGATCGGGCCGATTCTCGGCCGCAACATCCTGCATAATTACACCTCGGTCATCGTGGCGGTATACTAGCGGGTGCGAGCAATGAATGAGTCTTCGACGGAAAACAGATTGCAGGCCGAGGACCGGACAGCGGCACTGCAGGATGAGATTGAGATCCTCTCCAAGCAGGTGAAGCGCCTGATCAAGGCCGAAGGCAGGCTCTATGAGTTCCAGGAGCAGCTTGACGCCCAACTCAAGGAATATGCCGGGTTGTATGATCTGAACAGGGCGCTCAATACGCTCTTTGAACTTCCGGAGATATTCACTCGCGCCGTTGCCTACGCCACCAACAATCTCGGTTACGAAAGGGTGCTGTTTTTTCTCCGGGACGAAACCACGGGTAACTATACCATCTGCGCCTCCGATGGATACTATGAACTAGAGGAACGCGACAGCGTCATGGCACTTGTGATCCCGCGGGAAGATCCGCTGCTTGCGGCACTGATCGACAGCCCAGGCTATCTGATCCGCACCGAAGAATGCGGGCAGCCCCTGCTTGACGCATACCGTTCCAGGCTGGGTATGAACGAGTACCTGATCTACCCGCTCGGTTCACACGCCCAACCATTGAGTCTGCTGGTGGTGGGAAACTCCCCGGAAAATGCCTCATTCTATCGGAGAGTACGGGAAAGCGAAAACACGCTGCTCAGCATAGGCAATTTTGCGGAGTTGCTCTCCTCGGCACTGGAAAACAAGGTCTATTACGCGAAAATGAAGGACGCGCTCGAACAGGAACGTCTTGCCAAGGCAAAGTACCATAGCATCTTTGAAAACTCGGTGGAGGGGATCTTCCAGACCACTCCCGAGGGGCGCTTCATCAGTTGCAACCCGGCTACAGCCTCAATTCTGGGTTATGACAGCCCGGAGGAACTGATCGAAGTCACCCATGACATCGGAAACCAGGTCTATGTGCATCCCCAGCGCCGTCGGGAGTTGTTCGACATGATGCACAACGGCTTGGATGTAAAAAATTATGAGGTGGAATTCTCCCGTAAAGACGGAAGCGTGCTGTGGGTACTTTTAAGCATCCATCCCTTCTTCAATGCCGAAGGCAGACTGCTCTATCTTGACGGAATCCTCCATGACATCACCGAGCGCAAATGGGCGGTGGATGCGCTGAAGCAGGCGCATGCGACCCTGGAGCGCACCGTGGAGGAACGCACAACCGAACTCAGGGCGGCCAAGGAAGCCGCCGAAAGCGCCAACAGGGCCAAAAGCATCTTTCTGTCTAACATGAGCCACGAACTGCGCACCCCCCTGAACGCAATCCTGGGCTATTCACAACTGATGCAGCGCGACCCGTCCCTAAGTCCTGAAAACCGTGAGCAGCTGAACACCATCAATCGCAGCGGCGAGCACCTGCTGACATTGATCAACGATGTGCTGGAAATATCAAAGATTGAGGCTCAACGTGTCGTGGTGGAAATGACCACCTTTGACCTCCCTGCCCTGTTCAAGGATCTTCACACCATGTTCCGGGTCCGAACCGACACCAAGAGACTGCAGCTTCTGCTGGAGGGAATCGGCGACCTGCCCCGTTTCGTAGTCACGGATGAGAACAAAGTGCGCCAGATACTGATAAACCTGATCGATAACGCCGTGAAATACACGGAACAGGGGGGCATTGCCATACGGGTTGCACTCACGAATGACAGTGAGAATAGCGGGTGCCTGGTTGTGGAAGTCCAGGACACCGGTTCCGGCATAGGGGAGGAGGAGATTGAAAGGGTGTTCCAGGCCTTTGAGCAGACTGCCAGCGGCAGGCTTTCCACCGGTGGCACCGGCCTGGGAATGGCAATCAGCCGCACGTATGCCCGCATGCTGGGCGGTGACATTACGCTCAACAGCCGCTTGGGTGAGGGGAGCACGTTTCGCCTGGAAATCGATGTGCGCAAGGGCCAAAATACGGATATCAGGGTGAAGGCCCTGCCGCGCCGCATCAGAGGTCTGGCACCGGGACAGGAGATTCCGCGCATTCTTGTGGCCGAGGATCTCTGGGAAAGTCGTTCCTTACTGGTCAAACTCCTCACGGTCACCGGATTTGACGTGCGCGAGGCGGTTAACGGACAGGAAGCCGTGGAGATATGCGCTGAATGGCATCCGCACTTCATCTGGATGGATATCCGCATGCCGGTGATGGATGGTTTGGAGGCGATGCGCACCATCAAAACCAGCAAAAACGGCATGGCGGTCAAGGTCGCGGCGCTTACCGCCAGCGGCATGGCGGAAGAACAGGATGCAATCATGGCTGCCGGTTTTGACGATTTCGTACGCAAACCCTTCCGTGAGCAGGAGATACTTGAAATCATGGCACGCCACCTGGGCGTGACCTACCTGGATGAACGTGCCAATGTCCAGGAAACGTTCCCCGAACCGGATTGCGAACTCACCCGGCAGCGGCTGATGGCTGCCCTGGGAACGGACCTGCTCGACGATTTGCACGGCGCCGTGCTTGCATTGGACACGGACCGGACACTAGGGGTACTGGATCGGATCGCATTGCAGGAACCCTGCATCGGCGCCGAGCTCAAAAAAATTGCGCTGGATCTGGATTATGACCGGCTGCTGGCCCTTGTGGAAAAAGATGACGCAGATCAGGCAGTAACAAATTGAGCACGATAGTGAGTCGGAGAACCCGCATGGCAACCTTTTCGGAACCGACCGTCTTCACGCTGTCTTCAGAGAACATCGAGAAAACGCTCCCGATGAAATACTTACCGCAGTTTTCAAAAGAGTGACGGCTTTCAGAGGCAGTAAGGCCCAGGCAGATGACATGACCATGGTTATTATAAAAGTATGTTCACCTTTTTAAAAAATCTCAGGCTGAGCGCCAAGGTGTCACTGCTGGGAGCGGGCAGCGTGCTGATTACGGCGCTTGCCCTGGTGACGCTCGCCGTGTGGCAAAGCGGTCAGTACAACCGGCTGGCCCAAAGCGAAGTCGACCTGTTGATCAATGCCGACCTGGACCACATCACTCAAGGGATCTACAACCTCGTCCGGACAGAGAATGAGGCTGTTCAGCAACAGGTCAATTACAACCTCAATGTCGCTCGGCATGTCCTGGCGAACGCAGGTGATGTGACCCTTTCAGAAAACACCGTGGCATGGATGGCGGTAAACCAGTTCACCAACGAACCGTCACCGATTCACCTGCCCAGGATGCAGGTGGGTAACCGCTGGCTGGGACAAAACAGCGACCCGTCCATGGAGACCGTCGTGGTCGATGAGGTAACGCGGCTGGTCGGTGAAACCGCCACCATCTTTCAGCGCATGAACAAAGGGGGCGACATGCTCCGTGTTGCCACCACTGTTACGACCGAGGCGGGCAAACGCGCGCTCGGTACCTACATTCCCGCTGTCAATCCTGACGGGACTCCCAACCCGGTTATCAGCGCAATTATGAAAAACACGACCTACCACGGCCGTGCCTACGTCGTCAACGAGTGGTATCTCACCGCCTATGAGCCGATCAGGGACAGGGGGGGCAACCTGGTGGGCATGCTGTATGTCGGCGTTAAACAGAAAGCTGTCGAGTCACGGGTGCGTCAGGCTATTCTGCATACCAAGGTCGGCAAGACAGGCTATGTCTATGTCCTGGGTGGCAAGGGTGAAGAGCGGGGCCGTTATATCATCTCCCAGAGAGGTGAGCGCGATGGCGAAGATATCTGGGAAAGCCGGGACAGTGATGGCCGCTACGTTATCAAGACGATCATCGCCAAGACGACTTCCCTGGAGTCCGGTGAACTGACCACCGAGCGCTATCGCTGGCAAAACCCCGGAGAAAACCAGCCCCGCTGGAAAATTGCACGTATCGTCTATTACAAGCCGTGGGACTGGGTAATTGGGACCAGTGTTAACGAGGATGAACTTCAGGCGTACCGGTCCACTTTGAACAATGGACGCGTCAGAATGACCAGCTTCATGGGTGTTGCCGGAGTCGCAATCACTCTATTGGTCGGCCTGCTCGGCGTATTCATCGCCTGGACGATAATCCGTCCTGTCCGGCAGATGCAACGCTCCGCGGAAACCATTATTGAAGGCAACCTGGATCAGAAGGTGGATATCCATTCCAGTGATGAGATCGGCGCTCTGGCCCGGGCATTCAACCTTATGACCGACAGGCTCAATTCAACGATGAAGGGCCTGCGAGAAAGCGAGGAAAAGTTCCGGATGATATTTGAGAATGCCATCGAAGGACTCTTCCGGACCTCGCTGGAAGGATGCTTTCTGAACGCTAATCCGGCGATGGCCCGCATTCTGGGCTATGATTCGCCTGACGAGCTGAAAACAAGTATGACCGATATCCGGCATCAGCTCTATGTCAGTCCGGATGACCGCGACTCTTTCGTCTCCGTTCTTCTCGAACAGGGCGATACGGCCGGGCGCGAACTCCAATTCTACCGCAAAGACAGGCAAAGGATCTGGGTTTCCCTCAGCGCCCGCATGGAGTGCGACGATTACGGCAAACCGCTCTTCATCGAAGGATTTCTCACCGATATCAGCGACCGCAAACGGGCGGAAGAAGCGCTGCAGCAGGCGCATGCCACACTCGAACACAACGTGGAGGAACGAACCTCGGAACTCAAGGCTGCCAAAGAAGCAGCCGAGGCTGCCAGCCGGGCCAAAAGCGTCTTTCTGGCAAACATGAGTCATGAACTGCGCACCCCCATGAACGCTATTCTGGGATATTCGCAGCTGATGCAGCGTGACACGGCTTTGCGACCCGAACACCGGGAATATCTGCATACCATCAATCGCAGCGGAGAGCATCTGCTGGCGTTGATAAATGACGTACTGGAAATAACCAAGATTGAGGAGCGAAGGATCGACCTGGAATCGGTCACCTTCGATATCCACGGCCTGCTTGATGATATTGAAAACATGTTTCGGGCCAGGACGGCCACCAAGCGGTTGCGGTTCGAGTTGAGCGGGACAGGTGAACTGCCGCGCTACGTGGTTACGGATGAGAAAAAACTGCGCCAGGTGCTGATCAACCTGCTGGGGAACGCGGTGAAATTTACCGAAGAGGGGGGCATCGCCGTACGGGTTGCGGTTACAGAAGGGACTACCACGGACGACATGCGACTGGTAGTGGTAGTCGAGGATACCGGGCCCGGTATAGCAGAGCAGGAA
>JACAAY010000239.1 GCA_013377095.1 Desulfuromonadales bacterium | reverse complement strand
TTGCTACGAGATCAGATTTGTTCATACACCCTCCCCGATTGAATTTTCGATCTTTATATACTCAGCTCTGATGAAAGTCCATTCATTCATAGGCCGCCCGCCACAGGTACCAACTGGCCATGGTACGATAGGGGCGCCACCTTTCACCGTGGGCAAGGATTTCCTTCGGTTTTGGCATCTCCGGTAAGCCGTATGCCCGCATAAACCCCTTTCGAACGCCAAAGTCGTCAGCAGGCAACACGTCCATGCGCCCCAGGCTGAAGATCAGCAGCATCTCCACTGTCCAGCGCCCGATGCCGCGTACCTGGGTGATGCGCGCTACGATTGCGTCGTCATCCAGAAGCTTGATTTCGTCAGGGGATGGAACGACACCTAGCCTGACTTTGTCGGTCAAGTCCCGGAGTGTCAGGATTTTCCCCCGAGAGAAACCGGCTGATCGGATCTGGTCGTCCGTCAGGTGTTCAACATCGTCGGGACCGGGAAACGCCTTTCCCGGCACAAGCTTGATGAAGCGACCCAGGATCGCCTCCGACGCAGCTCCGTGCAATTGCTGGGATGCGACGGCCCGGATAAGGGCTTCAAAGGGGGATTGCTGCAGGTCGGGCTTGAGTCCGAAGGGGATCGATCGCTCGATCAGCCCCTTCATGACCGGATCAGCCTCGGAGAGGAATTTCTGTGCCACCTCTTGAGTTGATTTTGATGAGGCTGTTTCGATATTTTTTCACCTCTGTAATGGTTCGATGAACATCTCCCAGTAGTACTCCGCCCCACCCTCTAAAGACAATGGACCTTGTGCCCGCATTGCCTTTCCGAGCGGCTTCAGAAACAATGAATATCCATCGTTAGAAACCGAAAGCTGCTCATAGAAACTGCCGTCAGGCGCCGAATCGTTCATAGAATAAGTGATCCCGGAAGAGAACGAACGCATTCCACCGCATGATATTCTGCAGCGGCTCTTTGCCTTGCCGTCTAACCGCCTATAAAAAAGCCGCCCATCAGCATCTCGCTGACAAAAGCGGCTTTCATCCCACCAAAATATCCAAAGGGCACAGAGCCCATACGCACTCACCATAAAAACATGAAATTATGACAGATTAATACTCTTCACCTTTAACAATGTCAATTGGAATACCCCAAACTGGGGAAAACCTGGATCATTATCATTTGGGAATATACTGAATTAATCATTTCAAAGCAGACAGCACTGATTCGCTGACCGTATTCGGCCCCCATGAACTGATGCTCAAGCATCAATTTACACTGAACACCTCAATAATTATTTCGGTTTATCAGCAAAAAAAGGGTCTCCAACCTGGGAACCCCTCATTCACCATTCTATGCGGATCAATCCGTTACGAACCATGCTCCATGATCCGTTCTTTCAGATCCCTACCGACCTTGAAGAAGGGGCGTTTTTGGGCAGCAACGATGACATCATCTCCGGTCTTGGGATTCCTGCCGGTATGCCCGCCATAATCCCGATTCTCAAAACTGCCGAAACCCCTGATCTCAATCCTGTCACCGGAGATCAGGGTGTCAGCCATGCCTCTGAATAATTCCATAACGACCTGCTCGGCAACTGCATAGGTCAGGTTCTTCTCGTTTGCAAGTTTCTCAA
>JACAAY010000238.1 GCA_013377095.1 Desulfuromonadales bacterium | reverse complement strand
GAAGATCCCAGCGTTGATCGGGAGTGCGATAACGGGAATACAGCAGGGAGTAGAACCAGGCCTCCGAACCGGAGTTGCCCCGAACATACAGAGGCAGAACGGCTTCTCCTGTCTTCTGATTACCCGATCCCCACTGATGGCAAAGCGGCCAGGCCAGAAAACGGTAATACTCTGCGCTACTTTTTGAATAACTCCCCATCAATGGCCAGAACCGCCACCCTTGTCCATCCACCATATCCTTGAAGTTGATGAAGGGCCACACGATGTTCAGCGATTGGCCGCGTAAACCATTCGCATAATACCAAAGCGGGAAGAGGGTATCGCTGCCCCCCTCAGTCCCGAGCGGATGGCCGTAATGCCAATACAAGGGAAAGCCCACCACATAGTCATTGCCCCAGAACATGGGGACAAAACGGTTCTCGTTGTTTACCCTGTCAAACTGACCCAGCGGCCACAGCAGACTGTAAATCTTTTTCGGCTTATCGAGCCCGTATACCGAATACAGGGGCCGCAGGGCCATGTATTCGTCGGATTTCTCGAAGAAAGGCCAGAGTACCGAGAGCATTGGGCTCTGATAGTAGACAAGCGGCCACAGGGGAATGCGGTCCTTGACCGCTTGCGGATCGGTATCCGTTTCGCTTGAGTAGTAGGGCGTTCCCTTGAGTTCCGGCGTGGAACAGCCTGAAAAGATGAGGCCCAGTCCCAGGAAAATAATGCAGCCAATTATTCTTAGCGACATCTTTACCTCCCTCTGCTTTAGGCGGTCGGCACAGAGCCCGCCCCACCCGCAGCGAGCCAGGGCTCGATCTCCCTGTTGGGCTCATCCTCCGGCAACGCCCGCCATTTTACAACTCTATTTTCAATACCTAACGCCAAGTGGCGATTTTCTTCAGCAAAGCATCGGCCTCTGCCTTGCTACCGACCACCATCTTCAGCCAGATGCCGTTCGGACTCAGCTCCCGCATGAAATAGTCCAATTCATCGGCCTCGAGATTGAGTTGGATCCCCTTGCCTGCCGCCTGGATCTTCTTGTATAGGTGCATCCAATCCGAGGCTCGGCCGTTTCCTGCGCCATACACCCACTGAATCGCGTTCAATTCCTTGATTTGCAGCAAGCTATCCAGATGCTGCAGGGCATTCGGGCCATCCAGGTGATAGAGTGACGCCTCCAACATACGACACTCCTCCTGGATTCCCGGCAGAAAGAACTCGTCAAACATCTCCTTGGAGACCATGCACGAGAAATCATTGGAGGGCACATACCACCGCCGGGTGGATACGATATCAGACCAGTTGGTCAAGGGCTGGTGGCTCGCCATCAACTTATCGGCATAGAAAGCGAAGACCTTCTTGTAAACATCCGTGACCCGCCGGAGCATGCACTTGATCTCATCGGGATTGTCCAGTATATCGATGTTCATCCGCAGGGGATCCCGGAAAGCAACAATCGCATCGCCCCCGGGATGAAGGTCCGTGATCCCGGTGTAGAATTTTCCGCGTCCCTTTTCCAAGAGCACATCGGTGATCTCGTTGATCTTTTTCCAGTAGAAGTTATCGTCCGAGAATTGAAGTTTGTCGGCATCTTTCCAGTCAAGCAGATTGGGAATCGACCACGAGGTATATTCCCCGTACTCCAACTCCGTTCCGAAAAAAGCCGAGAACACCTCGGGTCCGAGGTTGGGATCGCCATGGGGAAGCGC
>JACAAY010000237.1 GCA_013377095.1 Desulfuromonadales bacterium | reverse complement strand
GCGCCCCGGAGACAGAAAATGTCTCGCGGGGCGCTTTTGTCTGAAGCGCGATGATCGGCGCGTTTTCGTTTTTTAGCCTTATGCCAGTCTAACTTCCCTGAGTGAAATAGACTCATAGCCGAGCCCCTGTGAGATTTTCGCGGAATGTGGCTGAAAATCATCCCCATTCAGGGTGGGAAAATGCTCCTGCTTTCCAGAGGCTGATTCGGCAATCACCCGCCGAACCGCCAGACTGTCCAGATTCATCTCGCGCAGCCGCATCTTGTCCCTGCCGCAATCAATCACATTCAGACAGCCGTAATCCTGACGCAGGCGGAACAGGTTTTCCAGTGGCATGCCGAGGATATGACAGAGGATGACCTTGTTGACTCCGGCATGACCGACAATCAGCAGGTTCCCCGCGGAATTGCGCACAATCTCCTCGAACAGCGGAATCACCCGGGCGGCCACATCGGCAAAACATTCTCCGGCCGGTGGACGGTAATAGACCATGTCGGCGCCGCGTTTCTCATACTCCCCGGCATAGTGCGAGCGAACGTCCTCGATGGCCTGGCCATCCCAGGCACCCAGGTTGATTTCCCGTAGTTTGGCGAGTGGCTGGACCGGCGCTTTTCTTCCCTCGGCGATGATGCAGGCGGTCTCATGGGCGCGGCTCAGGTCGCTGCAGTAGATGCGTCGCAGGGGGATTGCCGCCAGTTCCTTTCGCCAGCTCATGGCCTGGGATCGGCCAAGGGCGTTGAGCGCAATATCAGCCTGGCCGATATAGCGTTTGACGGTGTCCTGGCGGATGTCGCCGTGCCGCATGAGATAGACGGTGGTTGGGTAGATGCTGTTCTGGTTTTCGCTCATGGTGATTTGAGTACCTCTGTCATGGAGCACCCCAGTGTGGCTTCCAGGCGCGTTTGTATGGTGAGTGCCGCCTGCAGGCGGTCGGTAATTTTTTTTGTAATGGCCGGGTCGTGGCTATGGCGTTCCAGCGTGGTCCGAAAACGCTCCGCCAGCGTAACCAGGTGTTCGCCCTGGACCAGTTTGTCCGCCAGATAGAGCAGTTCCCTGGGACTGATTTCCCCCTCCCCGCCGGGCGTGAGGTCCATGTGGCTGGCCACCAGGTCGGCCACGGCGCCAAAACCTGCTTCGCGCAACAGACGGGCTCCTGCCTGGGCATGGTTTGTTTCAGCCCGGGCAAGGTCGTGCAGCAGCGCGGCGGTGGAAAGGAGATCAATATCCAGGCTGTAGCCGGCCTGGTTCAGTTTTCCGGCAAGCACTGCCGCCAGATCCGCCACTGCCCGGCCATGGCGGATGATGGGGGAACCTGTTGGACAGACGATCTCCAGCAGGGCCATGCATTCCTCTTGGGTGGGGATCTGATAGCGCTTGATCTTCTCCATCAGTCCGGCATAGGACTCGGGAGTGTCCATGTCGTTAAGAATATGTTCGTCGGCTACCCCAAGATCCCGGGCACCCGCTTCCCACTGTGCCAGTGCTCCCCGCAGGCCGTCGCTTCCGTTCCAGGCGGTTATGTGTCCGGCCAGTTGTGCTGCGATCAAGGGCGGGTGCCCACGCAGACCCCGGAAGGTGGGGTAGAGCACGTCAGCGGTATCCCGCTCATAGCTCTCCAGCAGACAGCGGATGGTGTGCGGCCTGACCAGCGGGATATCCACCGGCAGCATGAAAAAAGCATCCAGGTCGCTGCCTACGGTCCGCGCTCCGGCAGTCACCGAACTGAACATGCA
>JACAAY010000236.1 GCA_013377095.1 Desulfuromonadales bacterium | reverse complement strand
AGGCGGAGAGGATCAAGGAGGAGCTGAACCTGCTCAACGCCGAGATGTGCCGGGAACTGGGGAGGGATTACAAGCCGCCCTATGGTTTCGAGAATCCGTTGAAGGAAGAGATCCTGGAACAAGCCCCAGGCGACTCACCAGTGGCATAAGTAAACGGCGGCTTAGTCCCCACCCAATGGACGGGCTTTGTTAATGCCACCTGAAAGGAGGCTGTTCAGTGATTTACGCACAGAGGGTGTTGCCACAGAAATGCCTTGCAAAGGAAACAAACCCTCATATTGCAGCCTATCTACAGAGGCCAAAAAAGATAAAAATACCGGACTGATCTGTGACCAGACGATCAAGCTGCTGGTTCCCGCGACAGCCAAAACGTATCCGGATAAACTGCGCAAAGTCAAATACCGTGATCCGGAAACCGGTAAAGTTTTTGTTTTTCTGTCCAACAACTTCGATTTGCCGGCAAAGACCATTGCCGATCTTTACAAGCAGAGATGGCAGGTGGAACTTTTCTTCAAGTGGATCAAGCAGAATCTGATAATCAAAACCTTTTACGGTACGTCGGAGAATGCAGTGAAGACTCAGATATGGATTGCAGTAAGCGTTTATCTGTTGGTTGCCATTCTCAAGAAGAGACTGAGAATCGGGGCCAGCCTCTACACAATTCTACAGATTCCGAGCGTCTCTGTTTTTGAAAGAACTGAATTAAACCAGATGCTTACATTTTATGATTACAAAAATAGAACCACCCAACGATCTAACCAGTTAAAGTTATTCTTAAATTATTCCGGACACTAATGAAATACAACAGAACCTCGATCATTAAGGCCAATCTCAAGAACCGACGAATCATCAGCATTGTAAATCCCACCCTTCCAAAGGACACTCCGTTGGCCGACTCTTCGCTTTGGTTCGATCCGGCAATGATGAAGTGAGGCGTGGGAGCATCTACGTAGCTGCCACAACAAGTCTTGCTATGATGAATTCGCGGTGATCAAGCATGAAGACACCGCTATCGCTGTCTCGATTGAAAGGTGTATTATTCATCGTCACGGGGATATCAAGGTGTTAGGATAACCCGAATTAAGGTGCAAAGGGATTTTTTCGGAAATCTGCGTTTTATACCAGTAGAATTGTTCTTTTCATTAAACAATGGATTGGGATATCATAGAGCAAAACTTTTTCTGATTATCAATGACAGACCGGTTATTCAAAAGAGTACACTTCAAATTCAGGAGTGTCCGCCATGTTACCTGCCTCTATTATTAAATCCGGTCTTCGACACCAAAACCGCTCTGTCTGGTTCTTAGTATTCACAGCTATTGCCGTAATCGGAATACTTTTGGGTTTGCGCTGTTTTGTGGACTACAGACGAGAGGTACGTCTTCTTGAAGAGCGCCTAACGGCACAAGCGCGTGTTGTTGACGAGAACCTCAACGCCAGCTTGGCCACCATTATCCTGACGCTGGAAAACATCCGACAAGAGCTCAATAATAATTCCTCCCATCACGCCGCCCAGCTTAACACCTATCTCAAAATGCAGGATGATTTGATCCCCGGTATACGTACCCTCCTGATTACCGACATCCGGGGGCGCTGTATGTATTCAAACCGTGACACACTTATAGGACAAGACTTCAGTAGCCGGGACTATTTCACAACTCCCCTCGATGCCTCCGATAGAAGCCTGACATTCATATCCCGACCGTTCAAGACTGAAGTGGTTGCGCTTTTTGAGACAGGTGTGTAAGCAATGAACCGATCCATAACG
>JACAAY010000235.1 GCA_013377095.1 Desulfuromonadales bacterium | reverse complement strand
GCAGGGAACTGCCACCAAACAAATGAGTGGCGGAGCACTCAAAGCGATCAATCCGCTCCCGTTCAATTTTGCAGATTGTGGCAATGGAATTGGAGTCCAGGTGGGAATGTTCTGGCTCGCATCACGCGCAACCGACAAGAGTGTTCTCTACAACGAATTACAAAAACTCGATTTCACGTTAACCTCCAACGTGTCAAGCCTTGTTGATAACCGACTGTTGCCATTCCTGCTGATCTGGAGCATGGATCTGAACTTGACCAATCTGCCTGCACCTGTTGAAACCACCTATATTGCCCAGGGTGCAAGCGCCGTTGCAGCGCTTCGCACGGGTTGGGGAGCCAACGATATCTACCTGGCAGTTAAGGGAGGCACCCCTTCCGGCAACCATGCTCATATGGATATTGGTTCGTTTGTGATGGAAGCGATGGATATCCGCTGGGCCATGGATTTTGGGATGAGTGACTACAATAATCTGGAAACAAATGGGGTAGATCTATGGAACATGAGCCAGACTTCTCAGCGATGGGATGTATTCCGCTTGAACAACTTTGCACACAATACTTTAACAATCAATGGAAATAAACAGCTGGTTGCCGCAAATGTATCGGTCGATAATCTTGTCAATACGGCAAGCCTGAAATCGGTCGACATGAATCTCACATCGGCCTATAAAAACGATGTAACCAGTTGCAAAAGAACGGCTTCTATCGTTTCGAACCGATATGTTGAGATCAATGATGTCGTTCAGGCAGGTGCAAAACCACTGACTATCCGTTGGAACCTGCTGACACAAGCTATACCGCAAAAGGTCAGCGATAAAGTGATAAAGCTTACGCAGTCAAACAAAGCGCTCTATCTGGTCTTTAGCGGAACAGATGCAGTAACTGCCAAAGCATGGTCGACCAAACCTCCCACAAGTTATGAAGAACAAAATTCCGATACTTTTTTTACCGGATTTGAATTTACCGTTGCTGCCGGCGCTACCCAGAATGTCTCGGTTAAACTGGTGCCTGAAGGTGATGCTGCCTTAAATGGCCTTAATATAAATACTTCCGGAACCGTTCTGAACGAGAGTTTTGAGTCATTCAATCTGAATTCGCTCTCTTACGAATTTGTCAGCTGGAAAACGAATCCGGCGACCAACGGTGCCTTGAAGGCAATTTTAGGCGATGTAGTTGTCAACCCATATAAGACGGGAATAAATACCAGTAATAAGGTTCTGAGGATCATAAGACAAGATGACAGTGAGTATGTTACTTCAGCGAATGCGGGAAATTTCACTTACCGCGGCGTGCAGGCTTATGGTTACGATTTAAATGTCACTAAACTCAGCGTGATCGAATTCAAATATTACAAAGAAGCTGCCGGCAAAGTAGGAGTGCGTATTTACGATGGCAACGGGAACGTGCTGATAGTCGACTTTGCCGATCCCAATGAAGGTACCTCAGGATATTCCACTGCCCAATGGAGAACCGCGCAATTCGCCGTCGGTACTCAGGATCTGTCTAAATTCAATTTTACGGCATCGGGATATCTGCTCATTTCACCCGAACGAAACGGGACTGAATACTATCAGGAAAAAGCAATAACCATGTATGTGGATGACGTAAAGATGTTGCCACTTTCAATTACAGCGGTTGAAACGCTGCAGAAAAAGCTCGAATTTACCGCTTTCTATGACCGTTACAACGAACGGATCTGTGTTTTGAACCTTCCGGCGAACAGCCGTGAAATAAGGTTGTACGATCTAATGGGACGAACCATTCAGGTGGTCAGGGTTTCGGGTAATTATGCACTGCTTGATGCAGGAAAAACGCAAAA
>JACAAY010000234.1 GCA_013377095.1 Desulfuromonadales bacterium | reverse complement strand
TCTCACAACAAAGGAACAGTTTCCACCACCTTGGGAAAGGCTCTGTCGAAAGAAGTGCTTGATGGTCAAACCAGTATTCTTATGGAGTAACTACTCAGGCCTGAAGGGTAACAAACGATGGGCAATAAGGTTTTCCATTCATAGCCATTTGTAAAACCTCAAGCATTCGTTGTCCATTCTTGCGAGCAGATGAAAGATAAGAGCGCACAGAGCAAAACATTTCTGCACCTGCCGTTGAGCGGAAACCACCAGATACCTTCATCTTGACTTTCATCATACGAATGTCGCGCTCCGCCTGATTATTGTCAAATGGCACCTTAAAATCATACATAAACGCCAGTACTGCTTGTTTATGCTCTTGCAAGCGTTCCAGTAAATTTCTGGATGGGCTTTTTGCAACCCTGCCTCGCTTCTTGGGCTGATCTTCAGGTGGCGGAGTGAATGGGTTAGCCTGCAATCCTTGCTCGATCACAGTATCATAGCGCTGTTCAAATGTAGTCAGCTGTCCCACCGGAAGTTCCAACTGCTGTTCCTGCAACTGATTGACCACCTTCTTGATCTCAAGCAACAGGTCTTTCATCTGGGTTTCCCAGCCTTGCGGGTATCGTTCCTCCAAAAAAGTCAGTTCTCGCAAGTGATGCACATTACAAAGGGCATGACGGATGGAGGTGTAGCGGAAATAGGATTTCCAACCATCGTGGACTGCCCGGCCTTGCAGATCGGGAAGAATGCCTATCTCGTCACTGGCCTCTTTCCCTCGTTTGGCATGAGCATGGTAAAAGGTCAATCGTGCGGTACTTGCCGAGTGGAACCAATGCAATTTCCCGTTGATGTGCGTTCCCGTCTCATCGAAATGCACCACCGCTTCGCTTTCTGTAAGATGTTTCTTGATGGATTTCATCACAGTTTGGGTTTGTTCGGCCACTTCTATACCTGCTGTCACGATCGTGCCTTCGGCCAAAGCATGCCCAAACACGTCTGCAAAAGTTTCACCTACCCGCTCCAAAGGTAGCATCTGGTAATGGTTCAGGTACACCGCAAGTGATTTGATCCCATTTCCATATTGCACCGGTTGTGATACGCCTGCCGGAAAGCTGGCTCGCGTTTTTGCTCCGCAATGCGGGCAGCGTTTGATCTCTGCTTGATGCTCGGTCACTTCCACCTGCATGGGCGGCAGGTCAAACACCTGGCGCTTTTCAACCTTACTGGTTTTGACCTTTTCCAGAGATGCCTGGCATTGGTGACAGTGCTCAACGGTATGCACTTGCAAATATTGTGGATGGGCCACAGCTTTCAGGGTATGCCCTTCATGCCCTGGTTGACCTCCAGTTTTCTTGCCGTGCCGTTTTCGTTGGCTTTTTGGTGCTGGTTTATTCAAACCATCACTCGATGGCGGTTTGCCACTGTTCTTACTGTTCTTTGAGACACGATCTTCCAGCACCTGGAGTCGGGCAGCCAATTGCCCGATAGTGCGATGAAATAGCGCCAGTACCGCTTCTTCGCCTTCATGATGTGCGACACGAATTTCTTCATCGCTGGGTAGCTGGATAGGTTCCATTTCTTGATTGTGCCCGTTTTTTACGTTTTTGACAATGTTAAAGTTCAGTCCGTTTTTATGCCTGAGCAGTTACCTTTTTTCATTGTATAACTTCGAGATGGCAACGTCAACCAATGACCTGGACATTGGCGATAACCGATACCATGATAAAAATCGAGCGGCTTCATAAAAGTATCGCATTAGTATTACAGTGCAAAGTTAGATGTGAGAGCAGCACGTCGGGCCAGTTTTGACTTACGGTGAGAGCAATAAGCAACATAGTACCATTTGCCCAATTGAGCAATCC
>JACAAY010000233.1 GCA_013377095.1 Desulfuromonadales bacterium | reverse complement strand
TCCTGTGCAGCCAATCGCCGATGCGGACGCCCCTAAACCTGAATTTGATCTAAGCTCCAGCGAATGGTATCTCAATCGAGAGTTGACCTGGTTATCATTCAACCGCCGCGTGCTCCATGAAGCTGAAGACCCGCGGACTCCCCTGCTGGAACGGATCAAGTTCATCGCCATCGTTAGTGCTAACCTGGATGAATTTTTCATGAAACGGATTGGCGGCCTTAAGCAGCAGATCGGGGCGGGAGTCAGGGAAACATCTCTGGATGGCCGCACCCCCCGTCAACAGGTTGAAGAATGCCATGCATGCATTCGTGAGCTTGAGGCGAGGAAAGAAGAAGTCTTCCGTCAGATATCCGCTCTGCTGGAAAACAAGAACATCGTAATAGAACGCTATCAGGATCTGTTGGCAAAGGAAAAAAAGCAACTCCGCGATCATTATCACAAAAACATCTTTCCGCTTCTGACACCCCAGTCAATCGATCCGGCTCATCCTTTTCCGTTCATCTCAAATCTGTCGCTGAATCTGCTGGTGTCGTTACGCTACCCCAAATCAAAAGAAATCTCGCTGGCTCGGGTCAAGGTTCCGGTCGGTTCTGGTACGCCCCGTTTACTGCAGGTCGGTAAAGGTGATCATTTCGTTCTGGTTGAAGATGTGATGATAAACAACCTGGACATGCTCTTCCCCGGGATGGAAATTGAGTCCTGCGAAATTTTCCGTGTTACCCGCAACGCCAACACCGAAAAGGACGAAGAAAAAGCCGATGACCTGATGGCCATGATCGAATCGGAATTGCAGGAACGCAAGTTTGCGCCAATTGTCAGGCTGGAGATCGGCAGAGGTATGGAGCCGGCCCATCGGGGAAGGCTGGCGGCGGAGCTTGAACTTGACAAGGGCAGCGACGTCTTCGAGGTTCCGGGAATGCTTGCCATGCGCGACCTGTTCGAGCTGGTTTCGCTCGAATATCCCCGATTGCATGATCCGCCCCATCATCCAATTGATCATCCCCAGTTATTGAGCCAGCGCAGTATATTTCACATCATTCGCGATGCCGGAAGTATTCTGCTGCAGCATCCCTACGAGTCATTTTCCACCTCTGTGGAGCGTTTTCTGCGCGAGGCCGCTGTGGATCCCAAGGTGCGCGGCATCAAGATGACCCTCTACCGAACCGCCAGCAAGGGACGGATCATCGAGGCCCTGGTCCAGGCAGCCCAGAATGGAAAGCAGGTGGCGGTGGTGGTGGAACTCAAGGCGCGTTTCGACGAGGCGACCAACATCCGTCTGGCGGAATATATGGAGGAGGCCGGAATTCATGTCACCTATGGCGTGGTGGGACTCAAAACCCACTGCAAGGTCATCCTGGTGGTCCGGCAGGATTTCAATTGCCTGCGCCGTTATGTGCATATCGGCACCGGCAACTATCACACCGTGACTGCTCGCATCTACAGTGATGTCGGGATGCTGACCAGCGACGAGGCCATTGGCAAGGACGCGACCGAGCTGTTCAACTATCTGACCACCGGTTTCATGGCGAAACGTAATTACAGCAAGTTATTGGTCGCCCCTTTGTATCTGAAAAAGTCCCTCCTCGCACGGATCGATCGGGAAATAGCACTACAGAAAGAACAGGGCGGCGGGCTCATCCAGTTCAAGATGAATGCATTGGAAGACGGAGACATTGTCAAGGCGCTCTATCGCGCCTCCATGGCGGGAGTCAAGGTCGACCTGCTTGTCCGCGATACCTGCCGTTTGCGACCGGGAATTCCCGCTCTCTCAGAGAATATCCGGGTCATCAGCATCGTGGGTCGTTTTCTGGAACATGCGCGCATGTACTATTTCCGAAATGGAGGTAACGAGGAATATTTTATTGGCTCGGCAGACGCCATGAAGCGCAACCTGGAGGCCAGAGTTGAGATACTCTGCCCGATTGAATTGCCCGAATTGATGAATGAATTGAGGATTGTGTTTGATACACAGCTGGGTGACAATCGTTCAGCCTGGGACATGGTGCCTGACGGCAGCTATGTCCAGCGCACATCAGGCAGCAAGGAAGCCTCCAACGGCAGTCAAAATCTTATGATTGCCCGGTCAGATAAGCGTTTGAAAGATTTGCTC
>JACAAY010000232.1 GCA_013377095.1 Desulfuromonadales bacterium | reverse complement strand
GCTTTGGCCTATTCGCTCCGCTCAATTCCCTATTGATTTGTGGAAAAGACCAAAACCATCGTTATAAACCCATAAAACATGACTACTTATTGTTTGATTGGGCGGGGGGATTGTCGTCTGAAAAAAGGATATTGTTATTCCAGGAGGGAGTCGGGTGGGTGAAAAAAATGAGGGGAACTCCTCGACGAACTGAGCGTTTCAATCAGTCGGCGAGTGGTTCACAGGCCGCTTCAAGTTACCGGCTGGAAGGGTAGGGCGGGTACATGTTCCGCGATACCCTTCCAGACGGTGGCTTTGGCCCAAGCTGATGGGTGGGTGACTACCGGATGGGGTTTGGTTATGTTTTAGTAAAATGTGTAAAAAAAACCTATTTTTTCTTGGCCGACGCTTTTGCCGCTTTTTTGGCAACCTTGACTGGCTTTGCGGCTAAATCCTTGAGTGCTTTGCCAGGTGTGAATTTGCCATTCGTTTTGGCTGCTATCTTCATTTCCTTGCCGGTCTGGGGGTTTCTACCTGTCCGGGCGGCCCGGGTTGTCGCGCTGAACGTGCCGAAACCGATGAGAGTATTTTTATCTCCGGCCTTGAGAGCGGTTATTGTGTTTTGGCTCAGCATACAAGGACTTTTGGTCTGTTTGTGATAAACCATCACGAACGGAGGGAAGTCCATGAGAAAGAAACGCCACAATTACACCCCTGAAGAGAAGGTAATTATCCTTAAACGTCACCTTGTCGATCATGTTGCCGTATCCGATTTATGTGACGAGTACCAGCTTCAGCCGACAATTTTCTACTGTTTTGCACTTTTTTTGTAAGAATGCGCTCAAAAACTTGTAGGCAATTGATTATTGATGTGAATGCAATATGAGTCCCCAACTCGAATACGGAAGATCCTATTTGCTTGATCAACACAGATGTTTGATATAAAGTACCTCTAATGTATTATAAAGCCCCCGTGTTACCCCGGCGGGGTCTGCCATTGAAAAGAGAAAATCGGATAAAGCGGCAATGTCCAAATCGGGTAGCCGGGGGTTTACGCTCGATGCCCGAAAGGAAGATGAGCTTCGTGAATGGATACGGAACTCAACAAGGATCGCGATATCCTCGACAGTCCCAAACTCTACTGCAGGAGGTGCAATATGAAGCAACCGTCGGTATCCCCAATGGGCGGGTTCCGCCCGTTGTTTTGGGAATCTCCACCCGTTTTACCGGCAAGGGTTTGTAGCTACCTGTTACAAGCGATTCGCGGATTGTTTGCCAGTGAGGACGGGTATGGTCGTGGAATTTGTTCGATGGTGATTCCATCGACGCCGGGTGCGCCCTTGTTGGCCCGTACCCGTTTTTTTCTCATCATGCAGCACCGGTAAGAATGGGAGAGGCAAATCGTCTCATCAAAGCGCATATCATCTAGGGAGGTATCAGCAATAACTATTAATCATTAACAACAACCCAGGAAAAGGAGAAAGCGATGCAACTGAACGACAAGAGCTTGTTGCAGATATTCCGCCATTTCGTACCAGTGAAAATCTTCAGGAATCCGGGAGCAATGAAATTCAATGCAATTGTGGCGTTGTTGCTAGTGATGGCCGTCGCCCCAGCATACGCGGCGCCGGTTGGCTATTCTGTGGTTACCTTGTCCAGTTCGGGCTGCGGCTCTAGCTCTCTGACATCCTCAGCTACATACAACGTATCAATTTATGGAGCCAATTTTCCTGAACCTCCCATTCAAAGCTTATTTGCCTACACCCAAACCGGTTCCACAGACACGACTGGTGAATTGACTTCCTGCTGGGACCAAACCTCGGTAGCCTGCTACCCCGATACCACAGTTTGCGCAAGTTGTCCCACTATGAAGGGAAACTCCTCCGCGACATCTAATATTGCAACCGGTTTGCTGCATACATCTTCCTATGGTTTTGCACATTACGGACAAGGCATCTCCGACGCAACAATGTCGGACACGCTGCATTTCACGATTGCGGGCGCGACCGGCACCACGGTAACACCCATTACGGTCAAGTGGAAGCTTAACGCTGATTGGGGGACGGGCGACCCAAACGTTGAAAGCGGGTGGGTAGTTCAATGTAAAGCCTGGTTTACTTTCGGGGGAACTGCAAATATTGATATCTCAGGCAGTTTCGGCG
>JACAAY010000231.1 GCA_013377095.1 Desulfuromonadales bacterium | reverse complement strand
ATTCATATCAGTGCAGCAGCCGAAGTTCATGGAGAGTCCTATGAAAAAATTTCTGCTCACCCTACACGCAGTACTGCTCGCCCTAGGTCTTTTTTCAGGACAGATGGCACGTGCTGAAAGTGACCAGTATGTCCCTCCCGACGCAATGGTACAGGAAAATGACACCCCCTTTACCCCAGAGGAGCTGGATGAATTGCTTGCGCCCATTGCTCTCTACCCTGATCCGCTGCTCGCCCAGATCCTTCCCGCGGCGACATTTGTCGACCAGATCGACTTGGCAACACGCTATGTCAGACAATACGGTAATGTGGCCCGGATTGATGACCAATCCTGGGATGTGAGCGTTAAAGCGGTAGCCCACTATCCCGATGTTCTCTTCATGATGGACCAGAAATATGATTGGACCGTTTCCCTGGGGCAAGCCTATGGCAGTCAACCGCAAGATGTGATGGACGCGATCCAGCGTTTGCGTGTCGAGGCCCTGGATGACGGCAATCTTGTTTCCACTCCCGAGCAACAGGTGACAGACGAAGGAGGGCTTATCAGTATCGACCCGATCAAACCCGATCTGATTTATGTTCCCCAGTACGATCCCTTGACGGTTTACATCGAAGGTCCGTCCCCGGAGTACGGGTTTATTACCTTTGGCGCCGGCTTCATGATCGGCGCCTGGCTGAACCGCGACTGCGACTGGCATGGCCGCCGGATTTTCTACCACGGTTGGCAAGGTGGAGGGTGGATCAGCCGTGCCCGTCCGCGTATCCAGGTTCGTAACAGTGTCTATATCAGCAACCGGTTCAGTGCGATCGATATCAACAGAAAAACAATCCAGCACGACACGGAACGCTACCGCGGGGAGATTCGGCGTAACGTACAACTCCACCGTGAACGCGCCGTCAATACACCACACCCGGCCAAAGTCGAACAGAGCGTTCCGGCCGCAACAGGACGCAGTCAACAGGCACGTCCTGACGCAACCAACCTGTACCGTGGCCGTGACATCCGGAAATCACAACCAGCGTCGCAAACGGGTTACGGTGGCTATGGCAGCAGCAAGGACGCCTCAACGTACCGCGAACGCGGCCAGTCCAGCAGGGGAAACATGCAGCAATCCACTCGGCCAGTTCCGGCGCAGCGCCCGGCAGTATCCGGAGCAAGACCTCTACAGAGACCGTCTACTCAGCTAGCACCCCGTCAAGCACCTTCTGGTGGAGAAAGACGACAGCGTTAGACAGCTCATTTATGCGCATGGGGAGTTTCGGCCATGATCACGAAAGGAACAGATCGTATGGAAAATGATATTCGGAGAATAATGTTCTGTGGCATTGGGTTGTGTTGTCTGTGTGTCATGCTGCTGGGAATCGGGGCCTTTCCTGCTGGCAGCTTTGCCTCCCAGGCTGAGCATGGGCAGCGGGTCTTCAGCTCACCAGAAGATGCGCGCCAAGCCTTACTCACCGCAGTTCAGCAAAATGACCATGGGATGCTGGGAAAGATTTTTGGACCGGTTGCGACTGAACTCGAACCGGGCGACCCCGTAGAACAGGCCATGGAATTTGAACACTTTTCCCGCCACCTGTCTGAAGGAACCGATCTTGTCAGGGAGGGAGAGGCAAAGGCGATCCTCATTATCGGCTCTAAAAAATGGCCTTTCCCCGTGCCCATCATTAAAAAGGGAGAGACCTGGTTTTTCAACACCGAAGAAGGGCGTGAGGAGATCCTCAACCGGCGCATCGGCCACAATGAACTGCTTGCCATCAACGTCTGTCGCTCTTATGTGGAGGCACAACGGGAATATTACAACATGCCGGAACCGGATGGAGCCCAGCTACCCAAATATGCCCAGCACATGATCAGCCAGCCGGGCAAAAAAGACGGTCTCTACTGGCCAACAAAAACCGGTGAGAAAGAGAGCCCGCTCGGACCACTGGTTGCCAAAGCGAAGGAAGAGGGGTACATGCAAAAACGTAACGACGTCAAGCACACACCCCGTCCGTACCATGGTTATTATTACCAGATTCTCAAGCAACAGGGGCCAAGAGCCCCGGGAGGCAAGTTCAGCTATGTCGTCAACGGTAATATGGTGGCCGGGCATGCGTTGGTGGCTTATCCTGCCAAGTGGGGGGTCTCTGGTGTAATGACGTTCGTCGTTAATCAGCGGGGTAGAGTATATGAGAAGAACCTGGGGCCGAAAACC
>JACAAY010000230.1 GCA_013377095.1 Desulfuromonadales bacterium | reverse complement strand
GTGAATGGGTGTGGAGCCTGGATGAAAAAATGATGAATGTGTTTGCTCAACGGTAAAACGCACATACCCAACATTTTACCGCACTTCAAAGGTTATATCGGAGGTTTTTTGTAATCAATTAAAAAAGGCCTGGAAAGGATATTATTCCATGTCGCTGGAGGGGCTCGATTTCACCAAACCTTCACGGATAGCGTAGAGCGCAGCCTGAGTGCGGTTGGCAAGGTGCAGCTTTGAAAGGATATTGCTGACATAAGTACGGACTGTACGTTCGGTGAGTTTTAGCTCGCTGGCAATTTCCTGGTTGGAGTACCCACTGTGACTATAATGATGAGACAACTACCACCCATAATTTAGAGAGCAGGGCGGAGGAGAAATGCATGTCACAAAGTCAGAGCAGCAAGGCAGAAGCAAACGAACCTGAAACAGAAGTTGTCGCTAAAGCAAAACGGCGGCAGTACACGGCAGAATATAAGCTGAGGATCTTGAAAGAAATCGACAGCTGCCAGGGGAATGGCGACATTGGCGCGGTATTGAGACGGGAAGGCTTGTATTCCTCCATGCTGAGTAAGTGGAAGGTTCAGCGGGGTAATGGTGCCCTGGATGGCCTGTCAGCTCAAAAACGTGGACCGAAATTAGACCCGCAAGCAGCTGAGTTGGCGTTGATGAAGCGCGACAACGACCGCTTACGGGAACGGCTGCGCCGGGCGGAATTGATCATCGATGTCCAAAAAAAAGTTGCGCTGTTATTGGGCGTGTCCCTGGCAGACAACAACCCGGAATGAGCGAAATGAAGGCATTTGCGGAACAGTTAGGGCAAGAGGTGGGGATGGTAACGGCTTGCCAGGTATTGGGCGTTTCTCGCACCGGACTGTACCGGGAACGACCACCGGCTGTACAGAGCGAAGAGCCGGTAAAAACTGAGCCAAGAGGGTCCGTTCGGGCATTGAGCGAAACTGAAAGAGAAACTATTCGGCAGGAGCTCAACAGTGAACGATTTCAGGATCAGTCACCGCGGGAAATCTATGCCACGTTGATAGACGAAGGCCGATATTTGTGCTCTTACCGAACCATGTACCGGATTTTAGAGGCGCATGCCGAAGTGCGCGAGCGCCGCAATCAATTGACGCACCCAAATTACCAGAAACCTGAGCTTTTGGCCACCCAACCGAACCAGGTGTGGAGCTGGGACATCACGAAACTGCTCGGACCCGCCAAATGGACCTACTTCTACTTGTATGTCATTCTGGATATTTACAGCCGCTATGTAGTGGGCTGGATGATTGCTCATCAGGAATCGGCTGCCCTGGCCAAAGAATTGATTGGCGAGACCTGCGCCCGGCAGGGCGTTCTGCCCCATCAATTGACGATCCATGCCGACCGGGGCAGTTCAATGACCTCCAAGTCGGTGACCTTCCTCATGGCGGATCTGGGGGTCACCAAGACCCATTCCAGACCGCATGTTTCAGACGACAATCCTTACTCCGAGGCGCATTTCAAAACCATGAAATATCGATTTGATTATCCCGTTCGGTTTGGCAGCCTGCCCGATGCCCGCAGTTGGGGCAAGGGGTTCTTCGACTGGTATAACCAGGATCATCACCACAATGGAATCGGTTTACTCACACCAGCCGATGTGCACTTTGGACGGGCAGCAAGCGTGAGACAGCAGCGTCAGCAAGTTTTGCAAACTGCCTATCAGGAACACCCCGAAAGATTTGTGAAAGGACTGCCCATTCCACCCAAATTACCTCAGGCCGCCTGGATTAATCCACCGAAAGGAGAGGAACCATTGCTGTAAGAGCGGTCATGGGTAACCGGATTGAACCTTTTGGTCCCGCTTACTCACAGCCCTTCGACGCTAAATTCCAAAATCGGTTGTTCCAGATCATTGACACATTCCGGTACTGCGTGAATTGCAGTACGGTTTTAGGTAATGTTGTGGGTAACGAGTTATCCCCAGTAGTGACAGGGGGACTGGTGCAGACTAAAGGTCCTAACCTGGCTGTAAAGTGCCCTAATTGTGGATCAACAAAATTATTCTATACGTCGGACCCAATTGTTAGGGCTGTGTATCAGCTCGTAGATGCTATGGCCACGGCCTTCGTAAAGAGAGCCCTGGCGGGTATTAGCGAGGGGACTGTTACGCAGAAACCTAAAGAGAGCGTTTGAAGAAACTATGGACAAAATTGTTTCAACTTATGTAAATGCAGCGGGTGAGCC
>JACAAY010000023.1 GCA_013377095.1 Desulfuromonadales bacterium | reverse complement strand
TCAGTATGTCACAAATTAAATAAAAACGAAATATTAAGTGTTACGTGGTACTAGTCATAGTTATCGAGTTGCAGATTTTGGGAAGAATTTTATTTAACTCAGGAGGTTTGCTTCATGCTTACCGTAGCTGTCGTTGGCGCAAGCGGTTATACCGGGCTTGAGCTTGTCCGTATTCTTCATGGCCATCCGGAAGTATCCGTGACGTGCGTAACATCCGAGCGGAGCGCCGGTAAACGGATTGACGATCTTTTTCCCACTCTGCGCGGGTGCTGCGATCTGGTACTTGAAAATCTTGAGCCGGTGCGGGTTTCGGGAAAGGCGGATTTCATATTTACTGCACTACCCCATAAGGCTGCCATGGAAGTGGTACCTACTTTTTTGACGTTGGGAAAAAAGGTTGTTGATCTGTCAGCTGATTATCGTTTGGGCGATGCTGAAGTGTATGGCGCCTGGTACGAGCAGCACCTGAATCCCCATTTGCTGCAGGAGGCCGTCTACGGTCTTCCGGAGCTCAGGCGGGATCGTATTTCGGGAAGGGCTCTGGTGGCTAATCCGGGCTGTTATCCGACCAGCATTGTCTTGGGACTGGCTCCGTTGTTGAAAGAGGGACTGATCGACCTGAAAAGCATCATCGCCGATTCGGCATCTGGTGTCACCGGAGCGGGGCGGGCAGCCAAAGTGGATTCACTGTACTGTGAGGTGAATGAGGGGTATAAGGCCTATGGTGTGGGAGGAGTCCACCGGCATACACCGGAAATTGAGCAGGAATTATCACTTCTGGCCGGTGAACAGGTGACGATTACCTTCACCCCTCATCTGGTTCCCATGGACAGGGGAATTCTATCCACCATCTATGCCAGTCCGTTGAAGCAAACAACGACGGCAGAGCTTGCGGAACTCTACAGCGGTTTTTATTCGAGAGAACCGTTTGTGCGGGTGCTGCCGCAGGGCAGCCTGCCTTCCACCGCTTTTGTACGTGGATCAAACTTCTGTGACATCTCACCGCTGGTGGATAAACGTACGGGCAGGATAATTGTTGTATCTGCCATCGATAATCTGATGAAGGGCGCTTCGGGGCAGGCAGTGCAGAACATGAATATTGTCTGTGGTTTTCCCGAGACCATGGGGCTTGACAGGCCGGCCCTTTTCCCCTGATATCTCAGATCCAAACCCGGTTGTGGCGGGGCTTGCCGAATTGTCGGCTAGCCCCGTTTTAGTTCAATATCCAGTTCGTGGATTTTTTTGCGTAAGGTGTTGCGATTAATTCCCAGGATATCCGCAGCTTTTACCTGATTCCATTTTGTTTTCTCAAGAATAAACCGGATCAGCGGACGTTCGACCTGTTGGAGTACCTTTGAGTGAATATCGCTCTTGTCAAGCTTTTCTATGCCCGTAAAACAGCTTCGAAGTTTCTTGTCCACAATGGCTTCCAGGGACGTATCCTGAGAACAGATTTCTGTGTCAACGGTTGTTTGTTGCAGGCTCTCAAAGTCGATTGCCGTAAGCATGGGATCATTTGAGAGAATAACGGCCCGCTTGATGGTGTTTTCAAGCTCACGCACGTTGCCAGGCCAGGTGTGTGAGCCCAGCAGGGTCAGGGCATCCTCGGAAATCTGCTTTGGTGGGATTGACAACTCAGTGCAGATACGATCAAGGAAGTAGTGCACCAGTACAGGAACATCATCCAGGCGCTCGCGTAGCGGTGCAAGTGTGATGGGTACGACATTCAGGCGGTAGTAGAGATCTTCACGAAACTCCTTCTGGCGAACCCTCTCCTGCAATTCCTGATTGGTGGCAGCAACCACGCGCACGTCCACCGGAATGCTATGTGCGCCACCGACCCTGGTGACCTCATGCTCCTGCAGGACTCGCAGGATTTTTGCTTGCAGGTCAAGTGGCATGTCGCCAATTTCGTCGAGAAAAATTGTGCCCTGGTTGGCCTGCTCGAATTTGCCCTGTTTGCGCTCAGTTGCTCCTGTGTAGGCGCCTTTCTCAGAGCCGAACAGCTCGCTCTCCAGAAGATCGCGGGGAATTGCGGCGCAATTGATGGCAACAAACGGTTTTCCAAGCCGCCCGGAATTGAAGTGGACTGCCCGAGCCACCATCTCTTTTCCGGTGCCGGATTCTCCCTGGATCAGAATAGTGATATCGCTATCCGCAACTTTACCGATGGTCTTGTAGATACTCTGCATGGCAGCTGAGTTGCCAATTATGTTTTTTTCAACCTGATAATGCTCTTTTAATTCCTGTTTAAGCAGGGAAACCTGTCCGGCAATCTGGCGTGCCCGGGCAACCTTTTCAACAATCGCATCGATCACATCCAGATCGAACGGTTTGGTAATATAGTCGTAGGCACCGCGTTTCATAGCTTCCACGGCATTTTTCATGCTGGCCTCGGCGGTCATGATGACCACCAGCAGGTCGCTCTTCATTTCCCGAATGCGTTCAAGCAGATCAAGACCTGTCATGCCGGGCATCTTGATGTCAAGTATGGCCAGGTCATAGCTGTTTTCCTGTATCAGAGCCAGCGCTTGACGGCCGTCGTTGGCAAGATCTACGGTAAAGCCCTTCCGTTTCAGAGCCTTGGAAAGGACCCAGCGCATGCTTTCTTCATCATCCGCCACCAGTATTCGTGTAAGGGACATAATTACCTCGGTATTTTTGGGGATCGGGGACGAGGGCAATGTCATTACCCGGTCCCCGATCCCTGGTATTATTGCACCAGCGGAAGTAAAACCGTAAATTTTGTTCCGTGCCCGGTATCCGATTCTACCTTTATCATGCCGCGATGTTCCGCCACGATCTTGTGACAGATGGTGAGTCCCAAGCCAGTACCACTGGCTTTGCTGCTGAAAAAAGGTGTCCAGATGTTTTCCAGGTCGTCTTTGGGGATCCCGGGTCCATCGTCGCTGATTTCCACTGCAACCATGCGTGATTGACGCTCATTTTTTGCCATGCGGTAATCGGAGAGTACCCGGCTGGTTACGGTTAAACGTCCCGATTCGGCCAGGGCGTCGAGAGCATTACGGATCAGATTCAGAAATAATCGGGTCAGCATTTCGCCATCGGCCATGATATCGGGTATGCTGGGGTCAAAATGGGTGACAAAGGAAATCTCCCTCCCGATAACCGCCTGTTTCTGCAGTAGCAGTATATCGCTCAATACCCTGTGCAGGTTGACCGGTGTCAGCTTCAGGCCCCTTGGTGAAGCCAGTTCCAGAAGTTCGCGGATGATATGATCGATGCGCTCGGTCTCGCGGATCATGACCCTGGTATACTCCAGCAGATCGTTTCCCTCAGCCAGTTCCCGCTCCAGAAGTTGCGCTGCCCCTTTTATTCCTCCCAGGGGATTTTTTACTTCGTGTGCTAGGCCCGCGGCCAGGGTACCCATGGTTGAGAGTCGGTCTGCCTGGCGCACCGCTGCTTCCAGTTCACGAATGTAGGTAATGTCTTTCAGCGTCAGAATCGCACCAATATTCTCGCCATTGGCGCGCATCAGGGGGTAGCAGGTTGCTGCCACCGGTGTCACCTTTCCGGTGCTGCGCACAACGACATTTTCATGGTCTGATATGGTAATGCCGGTGCGGGTTGTTTTGGCAACCATTTCCACCAGCGTTGTTTCCTGTGAAAAAAGCTTCTGAAACCTGGCTCCCAGGGCATGACGCCGGGAGAATCCGCCGATCTCCTCTGCCGCAGGATTGCAGAGTGTAATAATACCATCGCGGCCAATAACAATGACACCGTCGCCAACACTGTCAATCACCGTGGCATAGTAATCATCCAGGGGAATCTGCATTTCGTTATCTGTGTTGTGCTGCTTCATTGCGTATCCACTATTCGTTCGATTCTGTCCGCAAGCACGCGTATATCAGTTGTTGAACGGGAGCTGTTGGCGTCCCGGCGTATGTCAGCCGCACCGGCAAAGCCCTTAGCATACCAGCCGATGTGTTTTTTCATCTCCCGAGATGCGATGGATTCACCATAGGTCTGGAGATACAGGTCCAGGTGCATCCTGATTGTGGCTGCGCGTTCACTATTTGTCACAGGCGTGGCGGTTCCGTATTCTTGCTGTTCATGTATCTGTCTGAAAATCCAAGGAGCGCCAAGTGCGCCCCGCGCAACCATGACACCATCACAATTGGTTTCAGCCAGCATCCTGTGGCAATCCTGGGCGGTAAAGAGGTCTCCACTGCCAATGACGGGTATCGACAGGTGAGTCTTCAACTGCCTGAGTTGGCTCCAGTCTGCCTGGCCGCCAAACATCTGACTGCGACTGCGGGGGTGCAGGGTAATCGCGTCGCACCCTTCTGACTCGGCTATGGCAGCGATCTCAAGAAAGGTGTTGTCACCGAAATGCCAGCCGGAACGGATCTTGACCGTTAAGGGAAGTGACGTTGCCGCGCGGACAGCCCGAATAATGGCGGCTACCTTGAGCGGTTCCAGCAATAGAGCACTACCAGCCCCTGTTCCAACCACCTTTCGTACCGGGCAACCCATGTTGATATCAAGAAGCTCGCCACAACCGTCCACCCTGCGGGCGGCCTCAGCCAGATCCTGCGGAGAATCGCCAAAGAGTTGTACACCCAGGGGGCGGTCATCCGCGGAACTCTTCAGGAGCGCCAGCGTGTTGGCCCCTGAACGCACCAGACCATTGACGCTGACCATTTCGGTGAAAGCCAAGGATGCGCCCATCCGGCGGCAGATGATACGAAACGGCAGATTAGTAATTCCTGCAAGTGGGGCAAGCACGACGTTGTGCGCCAGGGTGAGACTGCCAATTTTTAATGTTTTCAACATGATGCGTCTGGATGAAGTGCAGGGGTAAGGGCTGGATTTCCATTGTGGTGCCTAAATTTTGTGCATAGTATCACAGGGCGTGGAAATGGCAAGCGTAAAATGCAGAAAAAAGATATTGCCAAGATGCCGGTTAAAGGTTTTAATAAAACAGGTTTTTCACAAGTGTTATCTAACTGATTTTATATCCCAAGGGGTCGTGCGATGTTCGGAATTGGAATGCCTGAATTGATAATTATTTTTGTAATCGCTTTGATTGTGATCGGTCCACACAAGTTGCCTGAACTAGCCAAGTCATTGGGGAAAGGTTTGGCCGAGTTCAAAAAGGCTTCGGAAGATTTTCAGCGCAGTGTGCAGGAAGAGACTCGCCGGGAAGAGACCACAGCTTCAACGGCGCAGCAGACTCCACCGACACCTACGGAGTCTCAGGCTACTTCCGTCGAGCCTCAGCACGCGTCTCAAGAGGAAAAAAAGGACTCTAGCAAAGCTTGATATTTGGTCGGGACATGTTCGCGTGCAAACAGAAAAAGCCGGTATTTCCGGCTTTCTCTGTTTCATGGTTTTTAGCTTCGTTTATGTGACTTCGACCTTGATCTGTTTCGGTTTAGTGTCTTCTTTTTTGGGGAGTGTGATGGTCAGAACCCCCTTGTCGCAGGAAGCACTGACACTGTCCTGGTGGATGTTTGTTGGCAGGCTGAAGCTGCGCTGGAATGAGCCGAAGTAGCGCTCGATGCGGTGATAGTTTTCCTTCTTCACCTCACCTTCATGTTTTCTTTCTCCCTTTAATGTCAGGGTGTTATCTTCAATGCGCACCTCGATATCCTTCTGGTCAACATCGGGGAGTTCCGCCTTGATGATGATGGAGTCCTCGGTTTCATAGATATCCACCGAGGGCTGCCAGAGCCCTTCCCGAATATCCTCTCCTGTCAGATCGTGATTCCATGAAACATTGAGAAGTCGATTCATCTGCTCCTGCATGCTGCGCAGTTCTCTCAACGGGTTGTATTTCACGAGAGCCATGGTGGTTTCCTCCTTGTTGGGATGCTGTTGCTGTTTTGCCCTTTTCCTTTATAAAGGTAATACCTGTTTCTCAGATGTCAAGGGTTTAGGCGCGTTCGTAAAAGGGCGGACTCACTGGTTCGAATGAATACTATTTATATACACCCGCCTACCCAATACAGGAACTGTTGAAGGGCTTTGAATACAGGGTCGGGAGGAGATTAGACCTTTTTAGATGTATTCTGAATCTATACACCGCAGACTATCCAAAGATGGTGAAGAGGCTAACGTCTCCAGATATATAAATACTAAAGCTAATGAAATCAACATTTTGATAATATGTGTCAAAAATCAAGTCAGTTGGCATGGTCAGTGCAATATAATTGGTAAAAGCACTCATCTACACAACAGAGACAAAATATAAAGGAGAACGTCATGAAAACCATCGCCACTCTCATCGGAACAGCCTCAGGATTTGCCCCTGTCGCAGCAATGGCAGCAACAACAGGTAACGTGGATAACAGTGGAATCTTTGTTTGGATTTTTCTTGGTTTCTGTGCCTTGATCGTGGTTGCACAGGTTATACCGGCCCTGCTGCTGATGTTTGGTCTTGTCAAAGGCGTGAGCAAGGTTGTGCATGAAAAGGAAGCCACGTCAGCCAAAAAATCATAACCCGTACGCTCAAATCCCATGATACGGTTCTTCGGGCCGTGTCATGGGGGAGGCTGGACATGAAAAAGAACATCAACTTTACGGCGCTAACCTTCTGGTTTATCGTCAACTCCGTACTCACCATCTGCCTGGGACTTTTTCTGGCAGTAACCTGTCTGATTCCGTCCTTTGCTCCTGCGGTACGTACTCTGCTTTTCAATGAAAACATCGCTCCCTTGCTGCCGTACATCATTTTTTCCCTGATTGTCTCTTCCCTGGTTTTGATTTCCTTTTATGTAGACTCCCGCTGGCGCTAAATAACCACGTTTTTGGGGAAATAGATTTGATCGGAGCCTCTGATTGTTTTTAAAGTCAGGAGTTTTTGTAGGTGCAGTCTATGCTCCCGTCACGACCAGCAGCATCGCCGGTGGTACTCCCACCATGGCCATGGCGAACAGTATGTCCACATAGCAGCGGCTTCCCAGTTGACTCAGTCTCAATAGTCCAACCACCGGAACAAGCAGTGTTTTGGCTGTAAAGCAGACATCCGGACTTAAGACATCATCCCAGAGAGCATTTGCGTCGCCACTGCTGGGGAAGGAATGCAGGGCCATGGAAAAACTCAGCCACATGGTCAGCACCGAGAATATTTCCCTCGTTTCCGGAGGGAGTTGGCTTCGGCTGAAAAGGCAGGCTGTGAAACTTGCTGTCAGGGCGAGGAGCGAGGAAACAAAAAAAGGAGCCGTGGCCACCAGGATGTGCTGAAATGCAGAGGCAGGCCGTTCATGTAGTACATACCCCATGGGGTTGCCAAAACGCAGGTAACAGACCTGCTCAACGTGGACGCCCAGTATTCGACAGGCCCAGGCGTGGGCGAACTCATGGGCAATGATTCCGGGAAAGGTCAGATAGGAGAGGAGTAGCCGCAGCATGGTTCAGGCGATTTCTTCCTGATCAAGCAGCGTCAGAAACTCTTCCTCACTCAAGATGGATATTCCCAGTTCCCGCGCTTTGACCAGTTTACTGCCGGCCTCCTCGCCGGCCACCACATAGCCGGTTTTTTTCGAGACCGATCCCACCACGCTGCCGCCCGCATCCTCCACCAACAGTTGCGCCTTCTCACGGGTTAAACGTGACAGAGCCCCGGTAAAGACGAAACTTGTGCCGGTGAGTTTGCCGCCTACCTTTTTTCGCTTCACGGTCGGGCTAACGCCGCTCTTCAGCATGCGCTCAATTACGGCAAGATTCTCTCGATTTTCAAAAAAAGTTCGAATACTCTGGGCAACGGTTTCTCCGATGTCGCGAATACTGGTTAGCTCCTCCATGGACGCCTTCTCGATCTGCTCCAGACTGCCGAATGCCTGTGCCAAAGCCTTTGCGGTTTGCTCCCCTACATGGCGTATGCCGAGGCCAAATACAAAACGCCACAGCTCCTGTCGTTTGCTTTTTTCGATGGATGCCAGCAAATTGCCTGCCAACTTGTCCCCCATGCGCTCGAAGCGCATGAAATCATCTTTTGTCAGGGTATAGATATCGGCGACGCTTTTGACCAACCCCAGGGAGAGCAACTGCTCGACACATTTGTCGCCCAGGCCTTCGATATCCATGGCGTTGCGTGAGGCAAAATGGATGATTGAACGGCGAATCTGGGGAGGACAGATAAGTCCCATACAGCGTATGGCCACCTCGTCGATGATCTGAACCAGTTCGGAGCCGCATTTCGGACAGTGCGTGGGGGGCGGGAGTTCTTTTTCCGCTCCGCTGCGTTTCTCCGTCAGAGCCCTGACCACTGCAGGAATCACATCTCCAGCCCGCTCAATCAGCACGCTATCACCAATGCGGATATCCTTGAGTGCTATTTCATTCCAGTTGTGCAGCGTTGCCCGTGAGACGGTTACCCCAGAAATCTCCACCGGCCGAAGTTGCGCCACCGGGGTGATGACCCCAGTTCGCCCCACCGAGAGCAGGATGTCCTCAATCACGGTTTCGGCTTGGCGCGGAGGAAATTTGCAGGCCGCTGCCCAGCGCGGCGAGCGGCTCTTTTCGCCCAGTTCTTGTTGCACGGCATATGAATCGACTTTGATAACCATTCCGTCAATTTCGTAGGGAAGTGACTCGCGTTGAACTTGCATTTCGCGATACAGTGCGATGGCCTGCTCAATTCCCCGAACATGACGCACCAGCGGATTGACCGGTAGCCCCCAGCCGGCGATGGCGCCAAGAAAACCCTGTTGTGACGTGAAAACAGCGCCCTCGACCACACCGGGGGCATAGCAGAAGATGGAGAGCGGCCTCTGGGCGGTTATGCGCGGGTCAAGCTGCCTCAATGAGCCGGCTGCGGCATTGCGAGGATTGGCAAAGGGTGGTTCGCCACTTTCCTCCTTGTCGCGGTTGATGCGCTGGAAAGCCTCAAGCGACAGGAATACTTCGCCTCGGACTTCCAGCAGAGACGGGATAGTAGCACCGCAGAGCTGTAATGGCAGGGAACGGATTGTTCTGACATTTACGGTTACATCTTCACCGGTGAAACCATCGCCCCGGGTGGATGCGGTTGTCAGCACACCATCGGTGTAGATCAGTTCAATGGCCAGACCGTCGATCTTTGGCTCGCAAGTGTAATCGATTTCCTGTTCCACGGCTAAGCCGAGGGTTTTTTTTAAGCGCAGATCAAAATCTCTGGTTTCCATCTCATTGGCGGAATTTTCCAGCGATAGCAGCGGCAAACGATGGCTGATGGCGGCAAATCTTGCCAGGGGAGCAGCGCCTACCCGCTGAGTGGGTGACTGGGGTGTCACCAGATCGGGAAACTGCATCTCAAGCGCCTGTAGCTCCCTGAAAAGATCGTCGTATTCAGCGTCTGATATTAGAGGTGAATCCTGTACATAGTACAAACGGTTATGATATTCGATCTGTGTGCGTAGTTCTCCGATCCTGGCTGCGGCGGTTTCCCTGGGATCGGCATCGGTGGGCAGCGATAATTGCATCTGTTTCCTCGCGGGATGTGGTTGACAACGACTCAGCGTACAGTATTATGCTCCTGATTTCAATCAATCCAAGATAAGGCCGGAACATGGATCAGAGCTGTCTGGATGCGCTTGTTGAATGGTTTGATGGGTATGTTCACCCCTATTATGACACCGATTCCGAGGGGGTGAATAACATCCGCATGAAGGTGGAACATACTCGCAAGGTGTGTGGCGTGATGGCTCAGCTCGCATCCGGGGAAGGACTTTCCCCTCATGATCGATGCCTTGCAGGAGCGGTGGCTCTGCTGCATGATGTGGGGCGTTTTCCCCAGTACCGTCGCTGGCGTACGTTTCGAGACAGTCTCTCGGATAATCATGCCCGTTTGGCGGTGGAGGTCATCCGTGAACAGAACCTGCTGGATGGTCTGCATCCGGAAGATTGCCTGCTGATCGAGGAAGCGGTGCGTTTCCACAACCTGCTGAGCGTGCCGCGAGTGTTGAAGTCGCCCACGGATCTGTTCCTACGGCTGATCCGCGATGCCGACAAGCTGGATATCTGGCGGGTTTTTATCGATTTTTTCTCAATGCCGGTAGAAGAACGTGCCTCGGCGGCGTTGCTTGGTTTGCCCGATCGCGATGAAATCACCATGGCGTGTGTGACTGCATTGGCCAACCGCCAGGTTGTCCGTCTTGATACGGTGGCTTGTGTCAATGACTTCAAGTTGCTCCTGATATCCTGGACCTTTGATCTCAATTACGGTTCATCCTATCAGCTTTTGAACCGTTCCAATTACCTGGAATCCCTGGCTGATGGGATTCCCGACAGCAGTGCCGTCCGGGACGCCCTTGCCATGGCGCGGGACTATGTTGCCGCAAAATCCTGCCTTGCTTGATGTTGATAGTATGCCAGGTGTTTCCCGGCATGCTCACCTGATAATCTGATTTTGTATTCCGAAGGAGCCACCAATGGCGCACGACCAGCACCGCATACCCGTAGAACAACTTCGCTGGACCTGTGACACTTCCCAGCTGGATTTTTCAACCACCGAGGAACTGCCCGACCTGGACTATGCCATCGGTCAGAACCGGGCACTGCGCTCCATTGAGTTCGGTCTGGAAATGGAAGAAACCGGATTCAATCTCTATATTGCCGGTGAGACCGGAACCGGGCGAACCTCGACCATCCGCAATATTCTCAAGAAACGGGCGAAGCATGAACCGCAACCCCATGACTGGGTGTATGTCAATAATTTCAAGGATAACCTTTCAGCTGTTTCACTTTCGCTGCCTGCTGGACAGGGAAGCCAGCTGGCAACGGATATGAAGGAGCTGGTGGATGCTTTTAAAAAAGACATCCCCAAGGCGCTGGAGAGCCCGGAATACGAATTCAGGCGTTCAGAAATTTTTGAACAGTTTCAGACCGCCAACAACGGATTGTTTCAAGCGTTGGAGAAAGAGGCGGCCAAGCATGGTTTTGCCCTGCAGAGGACCGTTTCCGGTCTGGTGATCGTTCCCCAGAAAGAGGGTCGTAACTATACCCAGGAAGAGTATGAGGCGCTGACCGACAAGAAACGGAACAAGCTTGACCAGAACGGAAAAAAACTGACTGAACAGCTTAACGATGTGCTGCGACGGGTACGGGACAACGAGAAGGCCACCAAGGAAGCCCTTTCCCAGGCTGATCGAGAACTGGGCATGTCCTGTCTGGGGCATCGGCTTGATCCGTTAAAGGAAAAATATGCCTCCCTTGAAAAGGTAGTGGCATTTCTTGAGGCGGTTCAAGAGGACATTCTCAATAATCTGGAAGATTTCAAACCACAGACGTCCCAACCCCAGATTCCGGGAATCAGGCTGCCGCGTCAGGAGCCGAGTTTTGAACGCTACGAGGTCAACCTGCTGGTTGATAACAGCATGACCGAGGGGGCGCCGGTGGTGTTCGAGCCCAATCCGACCTACAACAACCTCTTTGGGCGTATCGAACATGTCATGCAGTACGGTGGTGTCGCGGTGACCGATTTTACCATGATCCGGGCCGGCGCGCTGCACCGCGCCAATGGCGGATATCTTGTGGTCGATGCCCGCGAGGTGCTGATCAACCCCTTTGTATGGGATGCGCTCAAGCGTTGCATACGCACCGGCGAAATCAGAATCGAGGATGTACTTGAACAGTACCGCTTCATGACCATGGTTACGCTCAAACCCGAGGCGGTTCAGCTTCAGGCCAAGCTGGTCATGATCGGCACTCCCTGGATCTACTACCTGCTGTTTTATCTGGATCCGGACTATCGCAAGTTTTTCAAGGTTAAGGCCGAATTCGACAGCAGTGTCATTCGCACTGCCGATATCATGCGAGATTATGCCTTGTATGTTGCAACCCACTGCCGTTGTGAAAAACTGCTTCATTTCGATCGCGACGGGATTGCCCGTCTGCTTGAATATACCGCACGCATGGTGGAGGACCAGCAGCGTTTGTCCTCCCAGTTCATGGAAATATCCGATTTCATCCGCGAGGCCAGCCATTGGGCCAGGAAGGACGGTCATTCGATCGTGTCGGGGAGTGATGTGCTGCGTGCCGCCGAAGAAAAGCTTTATCGCTTCAATCGCATCGAAGAACGTATGCATGAACTGTATGAGGACGGCATCATCATGGTGGATACGGATGGCGCCGTGGTCGGCCAGATCAATGGTTTGTCGGTGCTGGAGCTGGGTGACCACACCTTCGGACGTCCTTCCCGTATCACTGCCAGCGTGTATACCGGCCAGGCCGGCATGGTCAATATCGAACGTGAAGCAAAACTCTCCGGACCGATCCATGACAAGGGGGTCATGATCCTGACCGGCTATCTGGGAAGCACATTTGCCCAAGACCATCCACTATCCCTGTCGGCATCGATCTGTTTTGAACAGTTATACTCCGGCATCGAGGGGGACAGCGCCTCGTCAACCGAGTTGTACGCCTTGTTGTCGGCTCTGTCCGGAATTCCACTTTTGCAGGGTATCGGTGTTACCGGCAGCGTTAATCAACGGGGTGTCACTCAGCCCATCGGCGGGGTGAACTTCAAGATCGAAGGCTTCTTTGCCGTCTGCAAGTCCCAGGGGCTGACTGGTCGCCAAGGGGTCATGATCCCCGCGTCCAATCAGCGGCATCTGATGCTGAACGATGAGGTCGTTGAGGCGGTCAGGTCCGGTGTGTTTTCCATCTGGAGCGTGGAAACCATCGAGCAGGGCATCGAAATCTTGACCGGTGTCCCTGCCGGTGTTCGTGGCAAAAACGGAAAGTTTCCCAAGGGCACCCTCTATCAGTGCGTGGACGAACGCCTGCGCCAGATGAACGAAACACTTCTTAAACAAGATCTAAAGCAAAAGGGACACGTGGAGCAAAAAGCGCGCCGTCGCACAACGGCATGACATCTGTTAGCAGTGGGGTGAGCTGTGGGAATCAAATGGAGAGAATCACTTTCAATAGGTGTGGAAGACATCGACAATCAGCACAGGGAGTTGTTGCGTCATTTTGATGCGCTGCTGGGTGCCTGTGAGGCGGGTAGGGGCAGGGGAGAACTGAAAAAGCTGCTGGATTTCCTTGATGAGTATGTCCAGCAGCATTTCAGGGATGAAGAAAGGCTTCAGCGATTGTACTCCTATCCGGATTACGAAGGGCATCTCAAGGAGCACGGCTCCTTTGTGGATCGCATCAGAACGTTGCAGGAAGAGGTTGCCAGGGATGGTGTGGCGCTGCATCACCTGATTGAAACCAACGACCTTCTGTTTAAGTGGCTTGTCAACCACATCTCCAAAGCTGACATGTCTCTGGGGGTTTTTCTGAATAAAGCGGAAACCTAGAGATACACGGGGTGCTGGCGGAGATGGCTGTTTCGGCAAGGAGACCGGTGGCTATCGGCAATCTTCTTTCCAGAGACAGTCCGTTTGTTCACAGGTAGAGGCTTTGCCGGTTTCAAAGCATGGATCATTCTTTTCAAATTGCTGAATGGTGCGAACCAGTTCAGCTTTTTTCATTCTTCCCGGTGTAATGCCGTGGCGTTTGGCTATTTCCTTGATTTCGTCGAGTTTCATGAGCATCGTTCTCCCTGATCGTATGATTGACCGGTGGGTCATGTGGAATTAAGTGTAGCACAGGTTTTTTTTATTGCCAGTTTGTCCAAAACATTGCGAGCACAAAAAAAGGCGAATCCAAGGAATTCGCCTTTTTTGCATTGATTGGGTCGATGTGCTAGATACCGCTGCCGGTGATGCGGGTAAGCGCTTCCAGGTACATCGCGGCTGTCTTATTGATAATATCCGCGGGCAGTGCTGGTGCCGGGGCGGTCTTGTTCCAGTCAAGGCCTTCCAGATAATCACGCAGGAACTGTTTGTCAAAGCTGGGTTGCGGCCCACCTGGAAGATACCTGTCCTTTAGCCAGAATCGGCTGGAGTCGGGGGTCATGCATTCATCAATGATGATCAGTTTACCGTCATAAACACCGAACTCAAACTTGGTGTCCGCGATAATAATGCCCTTCTCGTTAGCCAAGTCACGGGCCCTGGTGTAAATTTTCAGGGTGTAGTCGCGAGCCTGTTCAGCCAGGCTACGTCCGCAGAGTTCAATCATTTTCTCAAAAGAAATGTTTTCGTCATGGGCACCCAGGTCGGCCTTGGTGGAGGGGGTGAAGATCGGTTCCGGAAGACGGTCCGATTCCCGTAGGCCGGAGGGTAACCGGATGCCGCAGATTGCGCCGGTATTCTGGTAATCCTTCCACCCCGATCCCGAAACATAGCCTCGAACAATGCACTCCACCGGCAGGGGGCGGGCTTTTTTCGCCAGCATGGAGCGGCCCTTCAGTACCTCAGCAAAGGGCTGGCAGATGGGCGGAAACTCTGCCACATCAGTGGAAATCAGGTGGTTGGCGACGATGTCTTCCATCTGGCGGAACCAGTAGGCTGAAATTGCGGTCAGAACAAATCCCTTGTCCGGAATGGGCTCGTTCATGATGACATCAAAGGCGGAAATCCTGTCGGAAGCAACCAGCAGCAGCTCCTCACCCACATCGTAGATATCCCGCACCTTACCGCGGGCCAACAGTTTCAGCCCGGAAAAATCGGTCTGCATAACGGGTTGTGACATGTGCTTCTCCTATTTATCAGCGACAAGAGTCGGATTTGTTTCGATTTTGGCCTTGCTTCTTAAATCCTTGATCCAGGCCGTAAGAGATTCTTCCTGCTTTTTGGGCAGCATTTTCTGTTTAAGCTGGGCCTTGGTACTTTCGAATGCGGTACGGGGACTCTCAAGGCGGGTTTTCAGGCGGATGGCGTACCAGCGGTTGCCTACTTTGATCGGGGCTGGCGCTGCGGGAGCTGCAGTGGTAAGTTTAAAAGCCGCCTCCATCAGATCGGGCGAGTTTCCGATAACCGGTACATCACCCTTGGCCGAATAGCCGAAACTACCGGTGTTTTTGGTTGTGATTGTTTTTTTGGCAACAAGCATCCCGGCTGCTTCTTCGGCTTTTTTGCGCGCTAGTTCAACCGATTTGGCTGCTTTTGTGCGCTGTTCCACGTCGCCCCTTATTTCGGCCAGTGGCCGAACCGCGGATGGAACACGTTGTGTGGCCTTAAGGATGTAGATGCCCCGTGCGGTTTCCACCGGGCCGCCTAACTCTCCCTGTTTCAGTTCAAAAGCCTTTTTGAGGAGCACCGTTTCACCCGTCAACGTCTGGGGAGGGGCGTTTGAGGGGAAGAGCGGCGTTTCCTGGACCTTGAGGTGCAACTGACTGGCAATCTGACTGAGGTCACCGGATTTGATGTTTTTGAAGAGGGTGTCCGCGGCCAGTTCAAAAGCCTGTCGGGATGATTTCTGCTTGAGCGCTTCGGCCTTGACCCGCTCCCTGACATCTTTGAGCGGTAGGATGCCGTCCGGACCTTGCCAGCGGTCGATGTTTTTCTGGTAGAAGCCCTGGATCTCGTCTTCAGTTAGCGTCAGTTTTGATGCCAGTGAGGCGGGGTCGAGCATGATATAGGTGATGGCGGTTTTCTCAGCGGTTTTAAAATCATCCTGGTTTTTTTGCAGGTACTCCTTCAACTCCGCTTCAGTCGGCTTTATCTCTTTGATCACATCAGCCGGCGCAAAGGTCACGTACTCGAGGTCAATTTTATCGTTTTCCTTCCTGAAAAGGTTCAAGGCTTCTTCATCGCTGACGACCACCTTGTCCTTGATGGCCTGGCGGGCCTTTTTAATGATCAATTCCTTCTTCTGCCCCTCCTCAAAGTCATCGGTTGTCATCCGATTACTTTTAAGGAGTTGCTGGTACAGATCGAAGCTGAAGGCGCCGTTCTTCTGGAACATGGATATGCCGGCAATGACGTTGGAAACGTCGTCCTTGCTGACCTTGATGCCCATCCGGTCGGCTTCGATCAAAATCAAATGGTTGTCTATCAGGCTGTCCAGAGCTACCTTTTTTAGGTTGAGCATCTTTTCCATATCGGGCGGCATGGACTGGCCGTAAATCTGCTGATAGATGTTTCGTATGCGCTGGTAGGCGCCCTGGAATTCCTCCAGGGAAATTTTGTCGCCGTTCACCTTGGCTGCGAAACCCTGAGATCGCTTTGACCCGTCACTTCCCTTGCCCCATACCAGGAACATGGTGCCGATGAACGAGAGTACAATGACGCCGAACACCACTTTTATGATGATGGTTTGCTGTTTCTGACGTATGAAATCCAGCATGGTCGAGGTACTCCTTCATGAAGGTTTTTTGGTAAAAAAAAGCCGCTTATGGCGGCTGAGGTGCGAATATTACTATACGATCCAGCTGATTGCAAGCTGTTGTTTGGTTGTGTTCCGGTCGTCCTGCCGGTTTACATTGCCATTCGAGCTGTGTTACCGTGCGGCCACAAATGGCGTGCGTGCGAGGTATGACAATGGAACTAAGTTTCTCCCGATCGAATGATGACATTGATCAGCTGATCAGCCGACTGCTTGAAATAACGGGCGACATTCATCATCCGGCGATTATTCGCGAGATGGTGCTGTCAGTACTCAAGATCGGGCAGGATGTGGACTATCTGGCCGATCTCAAGCTGATCAACCGCACTTTGCGCGAGATGCGGTTTACCACGAAAGTGTTCGGGCCCTATCGCCAGAAGAAAAAGGTCACCATATTCGGTTCGGCCCGCACCGAACCGGATAACGAAATGTACCTCAAGTGCTTGAATTTCAGTCGTAAGCTGGCCCAAAAGGGATACATGATCATCACCGGTGGCGGCCCAGGTATCATGCAGGCCGGCAATGAGGGCGCCGGGAGTGAAAATTCCTTTGCAGTCAATATCCGGCTCCCCTTTGAACAGGCGCCCAACCCGGTCATGTTCCGCAACAAACGGTTGATCACCTATAAATATTTCTTCAACCGCAAGGTGGCATTTGTCAAGGAAACCAACGCGGTAGCCGTCTTTCCCGGTGGTTTCGGAACGCTGGACGAGGCAATGGAGGTCTTTACGCTCATTCAGACCGGCAAGACATCTCCGAAGCCGCTGATCCTGATCGATGATCGGGATGGTTACTGGGAACAGTTCCTGGGATTTGTCAAGCAGAGTCTCCTGGTGAAGGGTTTTATCTCCGGTGAAGATTTTTCCATATTTACCATAACCAAGGACGAAAACGAGGCGGTGGACGTGATTGAAAATTTCTACCGAACCTACCATTCCCTGCGTTTTATCGATCACCGTCTGATTATCCGGCTGAACAAGGAACTTACTCCCGAGCAGATCGCAATTCTGGAGGATGAATTTTCAGAGCTGATCAAGGATGGCGATCATATCCGTTGTTGCGGCCCATTTCCGGAGGAAAACGATGAGCCGGACCTGGCGGCGCTTCCACGCATATCCCTGATCTTTGACCATCACCACTACGGTCTGCTGCTGGCCTTTATTCACCGGATAAACACCTTTTAGCCGTTTGTTGTTGCGTACTGTCGAATGCCGCCAGCCTTGCTTGCCTTGAACGGAATCCCCTGATACACTTTGACTTTTCAGGCTGTTTGTGCTAAAAATATCCACTTTTTCCATGTTGTTCCTTAAATTTTCATTCCCCGCAGGGAGGACCCATGAATCATTTTATGTATAAAGCGGATGAACTTTATGCCGAAGATGTGTCGATCAAGGATATCGTAGCCAAGGTCGGCTCTCCGGCGTACATCTATTCTCATGCGACGCTGGAGCGGCATTTCAAGGCCTTCGACGATGCTTTTGCCGGTATGCCCCATACCATCTGCTATTCGCTCAAGGCCAACTCCAACCAGTCGGTGCTCAAAACATTTTTCAACCTGGGTGGCGGAGTTGATATCGTTTCCGGCGGGGAACTCTATCGGTCACTCAAGGCGGGCGTTGATCCGGCGAAGGTGGTCTACTCCGGCGTGGGCAAGAGGGACGAGGAGATTGAATATGCCTTGAACACTGGTATTCTCATGTTCAATGTGGAGTCCGAGCAGGAGTTGACCCGCATCAGTGAGATTGCCTCTCGCATGGGTAAGAAAGCTGGTATTGCCATCCGCGTCAATCCTGATGTGGATCCCGGTACCCACCCCTACATCACAACCGGACTGAAAAACGCCAAGTTCGGCATTACCATCGACCGGGCCATGGATGAGTACACCCGAGCCGCAACTCTGCCGGGAATCGACATTATCGGCATTGATATGCACATCGGCTCCCAGCTCACCAAGGTAAACCCTTTTGTCGATTCCATTGAGAAGCTGAAGCTGATGATTGCCAAGCTCCGCAGCCAGGGGATCGACCTCGGCTACTTCGACTGCGGCGGCGGTCTGGGGATCCAGTACAATGCCGAAGAGCCGCCCCTGCCGGCTGATTACGGCAAGGAGATTGTGGCTGCCACCAAGGATCTGGGTATGCACCTGATCTTCGAGCCGGGCCGCAACCTGGTGGGCAATGCCGGTATCCTGGTTTCCACCTGCCTCTTCACCAAGGCTCGGGACGAGAAAAACTTTATCATGATCGACGCCGGCATGAACGATCTGGCCCGCCCGGCACTGTACGACTCGTTCCATGGCGTGCTGCCGGTGAGGAAAGACCAGGATGGCATGATCGTCGCCGATATCGTCGGTCCGATCTGCGAGTCGGGTGACTTTCTGGTGAAGGGGCGTGAAGTCCCCATGTTCAGGCAGGGTGATCTGATGGCGTTCATGTCCGCCGGTGCCTATGGCTTTGCCATGAGCAGCAGCTACAACAGCCGCCCCCGCGTGGCCGAGGTGATGGTCAAGGGGGGGGCTTTCGAGGTTGTGCGGGAGCGGGAGACGGTGGAGGATCTGATCAGGGGCGAAAAAACCGCCTCATTTCTGTAATTATATATACGTGTGGATGCGGAGGAACATGCCATGTTCAGAGGAAGTATTGTTGCCCTGATAACGCCGTTCAAGAGTGGCGTGGTAGATGAAGAGAAGCTGCGCCAACTGGTGGAATACCAGATCGAAAACGGTACCGATGGCATTGTGCCCTGCGGCACTACCGGAGAGTCGTCGACTCTAGATTACGAGGAACATGACCGGGTAATCGAGATCGTCGTGCAGCAGACGAACCGGCGCGTTCCGGTCATTGCCGGAACCGGTTCCAACTCGACCCGCGAGGCGATCGAGATGACCGAACATGCCAGGAAACTGGGTGCGGATGGCTGTCTGCTGGTTGCCCCGTACTATAACAAGCCCTCCCAGGAAGGCCTCTATCGTCATTTTAAGGCCATCGCCGATGCCGTGGCAATTCCTCAGGTGCTCTACAATGTGCCTGGACGCACCAGCGTCAATATGCTGCCCCAGACCGTGGCGCGTCTGGCTGATCATCCCAATATCGTTGCCATCAAGGAAGCTACCGGCTCGCTCCAACAGGTCTCCGAGGTGTTGGAACTGTGCGGTGACAAGCTTAACGTCCTTTCCGGCGATGATTTTATCACCTTTCCGGTTATGGCCTGCGGTGGGACGGGTGTTATCTCCGTTGTTGCCAACATCATGCCTCGGGAGGTAGCTGCGCTGGTTGATGCCTTTTTTAGCGGCGACATGGTGGAAGCCCGTCGTTTGCACCTTCATCTGCTCAAGATTAGTAACGCCATGTTTATCGAGACCAACCCGGTTCCGGTCAAGACCGCTGCGGCGCTGATGGGCATGTGCGATGATGAACTGCGTTTGCCGCTGGCTCCCCTGGGTGATGCCAATCTTGCCGTGTTGCGCACGGTTATGAAATCGTACGGCTTGATTTAGTGGCCATGAAGATAAAAATAGATCGTAGGGGGACACCATGATCAAAATAGCTGTCTGCGGCGCTGCCGGTCGCATGGGACAACGCATTATCAACTCCATTCAGGAATCGGAGGGGGTGCAACTCTCCGGCGTACTGGAACGGCTCGCCCACCCGCTGGTGGGGCAGGATGTGGGGCTGGTGGCGGGATGCGGCCCACTGGGTGTAAAAATTTCCGACAATCTGAACGCCGTGATCGCCGGTTGCGATGTTTTGATTGATTTCACTGCGCCCAAGGTTTCACTCAAGAATCTAGAAGCATGCGGATTGCAGAAGAAGTCCATCGTGATTGGCTCAACCGGTTTTACCCCCGAGGAACGCGAACTGGCGGTAGAGCTTGCACGGGACATACCGGCCATACTGGCGCCCAACATGTCGGTGGGGGTAAATGTTTGCTTCAAGGTTCTCAAGGATATCGCTGCGACGCTTGGTGATGACTTTGACGTGGAGATCGTCGAGTCCCACCATCGTCTTAAAGTGGATGCTCCGTCCGGTACTGCGGTGCGCATGGGTCAGGTGGTGGCCGAGGCGCTGGGTCGCGACTACGACAAGGTTGCCAATTTTCATCGCGAAGGGATCACCGGCGTGCGCACAAAGGAAGAGATCGGCATGCAGACCATCCGTGGTGGCGATATCGTCGGTGAGCACACGGTTTATTTCATTGGCATGGGGGAACGCATTGAACTCTCCCACCGCGCCATGACCCGCGACATGTTTTCGCGTGGTGCGGTTCGGGCCGCAAAGTGGGTGGTCGGCAAGACTCCCGGTCTCTACGATATGCAGGATGTGCTGGGCTTGAGATAACCGATTCAACGTATCATGAAAATACTATCTGCAAAGGAAACCGTGTATGGCAAAAATAAACGATAATTACCTGAAGCTTAAGGCTGGCTACCTCTTTCCGGAAATCGGTCGTCGCGTGCGGGCCTTTGCGGAAGCAAACCCGCAGGCTAACGTCATTCGTCTCGGTATCGGTGATGTTACCCGTCCGCTGGCCCCGGCCATCCTGAAAGCTTTTCACGACGCGGTGGACGACCTGTCCAGGGTTGAAACCTTTGCCGGATACGGTCCAGAGCAGGGCTATGACTGGCTGATCAACGCCATCATCGAAAAATCGTATAACAAATTGGGGGTTAGCCTCAAGACCAGCGAGATATTTGTCTCCGATGGCTCAAAGTGCGATTGTGCCAATATTCTGGATATCTTTGCACTGGATAACGTAGTGGCCATCGGTGACCCGGTTTATCCGGTTTACAACGACACCAATGTTATGATCGGCCGTACCGGCGAAGCCGACGACAAGGGCTATTACAAAGGTGTCGTCTACATGCCCTGCAACGAAGACAACGGTTTTATTCCGTCCCTGCCAACGGAAAAAGTGGACATCATCTATCTCTGCTTCCCCAATAACCCGACCGGTGTTGTGGCCAGCAAAGCCGAGTTGAAGAAATGGGTCGATTACGCGATTGCCAATGACGCAGTGATCTTCTTTGACGCAGCCTATGAGGCCTTTATCACCGATCCATCCATTCCACACTCGATCTACGAGATCGAAGGGGCCAAGAAGTGCGCCATCGAGTTCCGTTCTTTCTCCAAGACCGCCGGTTTCACCGGTGTGCGCTGTGGTTTGGTGGTCGTGCCGGAAGAGGTCATGGGTACCACGACCAGCGGCGAAACGTACAGCTTCAACAAGCTTTGGCTGCGCCGCACCACCACCAAGTTCAACGGCGCTTCCTATCCGGTGCAGAGGGCCGCAGCCGCTGTCTATTCTGATGAGGGGTGGGCTCAGACCAAGGAACTCGTCGATTACTACATGGAAAACGCCCGCATAATCCGCGAAGGGTTGAAAGAGGCCGGTTGCACGGTCTACGGTGGAGTCAATGCTCCCTATATCTGGCTCAAGACACCGGGCGGCATGTCCAGTTGGGACTTCTTTGACAAGCTGCTGACCGAATGCAACGTGGTCGGAACACCCGGCAGCGGCTTTGGGCCGAGCGGCGAAGGTTTCTTCCGATTGTCGGCCTTCGGAAGTCGGGAGAATGTGATCGAAGCCGTGGAGAGAATCAAGAAAAACCTGAAGTGACATAGGGGCGCCCGTTGCGGCGCCCTTGATGTTTTAGCAGTGTAAAAAAGCTGCCGCGAATATTCTGGAAATCGATCCCCAGGCGGTGCCGATCGTCTCAAGCGTCTCTACAATGGCTGGTGATAACGGAAAATTGACATCATCCTGCCTGCGAGTCGAAAAACTCGTATAACATCATTCCTGAAAGTGTAAAAAAAACTGACACAAGCCAGGTATGTTCTTCGATTCGCGAATCGATGGAGTGTAATGTTCTGAGATTATTGTATTAAATATTTTGGTGCACCTTATGCATATACCAGGTCACAGGTTCTTTGCACGACCTGGCTCTGGAGGCAAGCAGAGCATGTTAATTGAATTCATGAATCTGCGGAAAGGAGATGAGGAACATGCCGTGGTACAACAATCCAGTCATAACCCGCAAGCTGTTGAACAGAATCGCCGATCGTCATCCACGTGCATCACTTCAGGATCTCACTGCTGCTCTGGATTATGTTACACAACGGATTTGGAGCAAACAGGAGCACTACTGCAGGAATGTGGATGTTGGAATGATTCGTAAACAGTGATCGGCAGTGCTACTTCCACTCCGCCGATTTCAGGGTGGGCAATTGATGCAGCATGAATCGGATCTGGGCAAAGGTCTGAAACAATTTTGACACCATACGTCAAAATTGTTTCAGACCTTTGTTTTTGAGAAACGGACCAAACTCTCGATAATCGTTCTCAATGTGGCTTAACCACCAGCTTGCCACATACTGTTGAACATCCCGTGTCAGTTCATTGTTGCCCGCAGCAACCCTCTTGGAAGTTATGTCAATTTGCTCAATCAGGTTGTCGTGCTCCTGCTTGTGGTGTGCAAGACCGGGAAAGGCGTACTGCCGCATCAATTGTTCCTCACTGATAAAGTGAGACTTGATGGTGATTACCAGTGCTGAGAAAACTTCTCTAATAGACTGTAATCCTTGGCCCTGGGTAATGGTGTCATGCAAGTTGTTTATAATGGCTACCAGCCTTTTGTGTTGTTCATCCAGTTCGAGGTTTTTTAAGCTGAACGTAGTATTCCAGGTGATCTGGGGCATATGCGTCTCCCCCTGACTGATGTCAGGTACTATCATAAGAGTCGGTTGTCAGTGAAGGCAGCCTGGTTCCAAGTATCTCATGCCCGCCGCAGTTTTCCCAGACAACAAAAACAGATCAGATGTGACAAAATATGATGGCGTAAGGGCCGGAAACTGACTGAACCGCTTGCTTCAGGAGATGGATAGGGGGGCGGAAAAGCAGTAGCCCACGGCATGGGCGGTCTTAATGGGTGCGGTGTACCCGGTTGCAGTCATGATTTTGGCGCGTAGCCGACGTACCAGGGAGTCCAGGGAACGGCTGGTGTATTCATCATGACGCAGGTAGAGTTTTGAGAGCAGGGTATCCCGGTCAACCGGTTTGCCAGGTGAGGTGGTCAGCAGTTGGAGAAACTGGAGTTCCTTGGCGGTCAGGGCGATGTTGATCCCGCCTGGAGCAAAGAGAGCCCAGTCGCTTCGAACCAGAGACCATGATTCCGGCTGGTGCAACGTGGGAGGCGGGTCGGTTTTTGCTAATTGGCGCTGCGCCAGGCTGATTATGGCTGCTGTGAGTTCCCGGCAGTCGACCGGTTTAACCAGGTAAATATCTGCGCCCGAGTCGTACCCTTTGACCCGGTCGTCAATGGCATCGCGAGCGGTGAGAATGATTACCCGCATGGCAGTGTTGGCCCGGATGTACTCAACCAGCACGTAACCGGATTGGTCGGGCAGGCCGATATCCACCACCGCTACGCACCAGTCACCTGAATTCAGGGTGTGATAACATTCAGCCGCGCTGCCGACTCCAGAGGCGGTGAGTCCTGCCAGGTTGAGATATTCAACAACACTTTCCCGCAGATCCTGATCATCCTCAACGACAAGTACCTTGATGTCCTCATTCATTATGCGTAACCTCCTGGGAAAATCGATGCATAACAATAAGTTATTGTTGCGTGCATTCCAATGGCCGGGCAACCGACAAAATCAAACGAAATGTTACCAGTTGTGACGATCGTTGATCTGCCTTTCTGGGCGGAAGCCAATGGGTACTGTTACGCCGTGGGTAGTCTGACCGATGCAACCGTGTTGCCGCAATTGTCGCTTTCAAGAGTTACGGTGCCTCCCAGCTGGTCAATTATTCTGCGTACCAGATAGAGTCCCAGCCCTGCCCCGCGTGTATTGCTGCTGGTTGCCCCGCGAAAATACTTGTCAAAAACCCTCTCCAGATCATCTCCGGAGATGACACGGCCACGGTTACGTACCTGGATGAGCGCCTCGCGTTCCGAACAGCGGAGTTCAACCCGAACCGGTTCATGGTCTGAAGAATACTTGATGGCATTATCAATCAGGTTCAGGATGGCTGTCTTGAACAGTGATCTATCGCCATCGATACTATGATTGTCGTGATCGTCCAGGTCAAGCACCAGATTTCTCTCTGCCCACAGTTCCCGTGACTCATCCATCAGGCTGCGCAAAAACGGGCCCAGGTGGATCCGTTCGCGTTCCATTTTAATGCAGTGGTCGTCCAGCCTCCTGCGCTCCAGAGAGATGTCCATGATTTCCACCAAGCGTGACATGGCGCGTTTCATTTTGCTGAAGTTGGTTGAATGTGCACCGCCCGCGACACCGTCCTTCATTTCCAGGATGTCCAGGTTAGCCCTGATGATCGCCAGTGGGGTGCGGTATTCGTGGGAGAGCATTTCCACAAAACGCACCTGATTGTCCAGCGCTTCCCGCTCGGTCATCAGTGCAATTTCCAGCTGTTTGTGCAGGTTGACAAGCTTCGTGGTCATGCGAATCTGACGCTGGATTTTTGCGTTTATCCCTCCCTCGGACAGTAGGCCGAACAGGCCTTGCAGATGTTTACGCTGCAAGGTATCGTGATTCTCCCATCCCAGTAGCGCCGTCATGGTTTCATGCTCCCTGTCAAGCCTGCGGGCAGCGCTGTCAAGACGATAGAGGTAGGCTGCCAGAAAAATTAGACAGATCGAAACCTGGAATGCGGTGGGGGGCAACCACAGATTGTTTCCTGCAAAAAGAAACCAGACCAGCGCCGAAATAGCAAACAGATTTGAAAACCAGACCAGGGCGGCGTTTCGTTCATTGAGTTTCAGAAATGCGATTGCCAGGACGAACGACACTGAGATCAGGCAGACTATGCGTAGCCAATCTGCCACATCCCGCAATGAACTGTTGTCCAACAGATTGTTAAGAATATTGGCATGTACCTCGACCCCCGCCATCCTGTTTCTAGCCTGGCTGAATGGCGTTGAAATCTCATCCACGATTCCGGGAACGGTCAGCCCCACCAGTACGATCCTGTTGCGAAAGTACTGGTGGGGGTACCTGTTGCCCACAACATCAGCAAGGGAAACCTGGGTAAACTGGCCGGTTGGGCCATGGAAATTTATTTTTCGCCGATCGCTCTGATAGATCCTGTCTGGCGCTGCGTCAGCCCAGGGCTGTCCCGGCTCCCTTAGGCGGCTGAAAGGCTGGCCGGTAACCATTTCATACAAGGAGGAAGTCAGGGAAGGAAGCAATACCGTATTGAAGTAGAGGCTGTGGTAGACCTCCCTGGCTGTGTTGTCGATACCCGGCTCAATGTGAATATGTCCGAATCTGTAGGGAGACAGACCCTGCAGTGGTTTGACCAGTCGTAGGCCGGTGTCGATGTATTCCGGCAGGACGACCCGGCCGTGCCGTTTGATGGCTGCATCAAGCAGGCGGTCATCATCCGATGGCTCCCTCAGCAGCAGATCAAACCCCACCACCACCGCCTGATCGAGCTTTTCCAGCATTTCAGCGTAGTAGCGCCTCTTGATCGGCCACCTTCCGTAGCGTTCCAGTGTCTTCGCATCAATGGCGACAATCACAATTCGTTCAGAAACGTTTCTGGTCCCCCTGAGGCGGAAGCAGAGGTCATACATGTGCGTATCCATCTCCAGGAACAACCCCAGGTAGTCCGCGAACACCACGGCCAGGGTAATGGCGAAGATAACCAGGATGTACGTGATGCTCTGTTTTGTTGCTTTGACCATGTGAACCTGCTGGGGAGAAAGATGCTTGTCAATGGTGCTGGGGAGCTTCTTCGCCATGCAAACCACTGAGGAGTATTTGTTCTTTTCTGGCATCTTACCATTCTCCCCTGTCCTGTCAGCTTCTTTCTCCACGCCTGTCATATTTTGTCACATTGTGATTTGTTTAATCTGTTGAAACTGGTGTGCGGATAATGTATAAAGACGCACATTTTAATTAGTTATAAATTTTGTGATCAATGTCACAAATATGGACAAAAGGAGGCACACCCCCAATGCGCAGCATGATCGTCGTTTTGTTATTACTCGTCCTATCGGTTGCTCCGGTCTGGAGCGCCGCTCAACCCGAAGTGAAAGTCACGCTCTCCGCCCACCGGGTGGTGAAGAATGCACAGGGCAGGGAAATCGTCTCCTCGGGAGAAACCGCCAAGCCTGGAGAAACAATCGAATACCGGGCCGTGTACAAAAACAGCGGTACGGTCTCTGCCCGTAACCTAATTGGTACATTACCAGTGCCAGCGGAAATGGAATATGTGTCTGCTACGGCGTCCCCAGCCACGGCGAGTGCCAGTACCGATGGTGTCAGCTACTCTCGCATGCCGCTTAAACGCAAAGTGCGACTGGCAGGTGGTGCGGTTGCACATCGCGAGGTGCCGGTTGATGAATACCGATCACTGCGCTGGGACCTGAAGGACCTTGCCCCCGGTACCAGCGTGACGGTCAGCGCCCGCATGAAAATCAAGGCCAATCAGAAAGGGCCGGTACTTATAAAACTTGATTCGCTCAATACGTTTAAGGCAAAGGAGGATACAAAATGAAAACAGCGTTGAATGGACCGGATCGAGATCGTTTCGGATCCCCACCCCGCATGGTTACCATGCTGGTAACCACCCTGCTGCTTCTGGCCACGGTGGTCTGGGTTCAGCCAAGTCAGGCAGCGCCACTTGCTGGAACTTCGATCGGCAACCAGGCATCGGCCACCTACACCGATGCCTCGAACGCTCCCCGTACCGCCACATCCAACACGGTCCAGACGATTGTCCAGCAGGTTGCCGGCCTTACGCTGGACGCCACACAATCCAAGTCCGGAGCGCCGGGCGGAACGATTTACTTCCCCCACACTCTTACCAATACCGGCAATGGCAGCGATACCTTTAGCCTTGGTTCCGTTGGCAACTCATCTCCTTTCACGTTCACCAATATCGCCATGTACGCCGATGCCAACGGTGATGGCGTACCTGATAATTTTAACCCCCTGACCAGCAGTGGACCTCTGGCCCCAGGCGCAAGCTTCAAGTTTATCCTGGCGGCAACGGTTCCACCCGCCGCAACCGACAGTCAGAGCAATACGGTCACGGCAACCGCAACAAGTACCTTTACTCCTGCGATAACCGCAAACAATATCGATACGGCAAATGTCAGTGGTAATGCCATAATTGCCATGACCAAATCGGTTTCACCCAGCAGCGGTAACCCTGGAAGCGGTCCGATAACTTACACCCTGACCTATACCAACACCGGCAACGCCACAGCCACAAACCTGGTAATCACGGACGTGGTTCCGGCCGGCATGAGCTACAATACCGGTAACAAGGCCCGCTGGAGTGTAACAACTGCCACTGCTCTGACCGATGCCGCCGGTGACACACAGGGAACTGCCCCCAATACCATAAATTATGACGCAACCACGACGGTCGGAACAGTATCCGCGACCATCGCCCAGGTGTTGCCGGGCGAAACACGTACCCTCACGTTTGAGGTAAATGTTGCCAGCGGTGCAACTCCTGGCATCATCAACAATACGGCTAACTTTACCTATAATGACGGGGTCAATCCGAATAAGACCGGATCCACCAATACGACGCCTTTCACGGTCAATCAGAATGCGGGTGTTGCCGCCAACGGAAGTAATTCCTCCAATGCAATAAACGCAAATGATCCGATCATCGTTCCTTCTGCCACACAGGGAAGTACAGTCCAGTTTGATGTATACATTTGGAACACCGGTAATGGAACGGATTCGTTCGATATATCTCCACCAGCTCCAGGCACATTCCCGCTTGGCACCTCGTTTCAACTCTACAAGTCGGATGGCGTAACACCGTTGATCGACACCAACTCCAATAGTACTCCGGATACCGGCCCACTTGGTCTCGGCGCATCCTATAAGGTCGTTGTAAAGGCGATCCTGCCAGCTAACGCAACCGGCGGACCGGTTAGCACGACTCTAACTGCAACGTCTAAACAAGACAGCACCAAGAATGACCCCGCAATACTCACACTTACCGCGATCACCGCCAACACCGTTGACCTGACCCTGACTACGGCACGTACGGACAGTTCACCAGCCGGCATAGCCGCCAGCGGCAATGCTGCCAGCTACGGTTTCGGGGCTGGCCCGGCAGCGGTATTGACGCCTCATAACGCAACCAATCCCGGCACAACGACCACCTTTGTGCTCAAGGTCAATAACACCAGCCCAAGCGCCGACACCTATAACATGGCGGCCAGCACCAACAATACATTCGCACCGACAACACTGCCGACCGGCTGGACCGTGGAGTTCAAGGCCGATGGCGGCGCAGGCACCTGCTCCACGCTGGGCGCCACCATTGCCAACACCGGTGTCATCAATGCCGGCGCCAACGCTACCGTGTGCGCAATCGTCTCGGTGCCGTCCAATGCACCGGCAGGCACTCAGGAAATCGATTTCCGGGTACTGTCACCCAGCAGCGGTGCCAATGACCCGATTCGCTGCGCGGTTGACGTCAATACCATCCGTGCCCTCACCGTCACCAACAACCAGACCGGCCAGGTATTCCCGGGCGGCACCGTGGTGTATTCGATGACGGTCACCAACAACGGCAATGTTGCCGAGGGGACCGTGCCGTCAAGCGGGACTCCCAATGGCACAAGCGACAGCAAGGTCGTGTTGGGAGTAGCCGATTCCCTGGTTGCTCAGGGCTGGACCTCCGTTGTGTATTTCGACGAAAACGGCAATGGAATCATTGACGCAACCGATCCGGTCGTAACCGATCTTTCGTTTAGCAGCAACAGTGCTCCGGGGCTCGCTCCCGGTGAAAGCGTACCGCTTTTGGTCAAGGTCTTTGCCCCGGCCGGCGCTGCCACCGGTGACACCGATGTCGCCACGCTGACCGCAACCACCACCGGCGCAATAAACGGTGTCATTCTCGCGCCATCTTCGGCAACCGGTACCTCGACTGTGATCTCGGGTCAGGTGACCCTGACCAAGACCCAGGCACTTGATGCCAATTGCGACGGCACGGCCGATACAGCCTATGGACAGGCAAACATCACAACCGGAGCGATTCCGGGAGCCTGCATTCAGTATAAGATCACCGCCACAAACGTGGGTACTGCTTCTGTTACAACTCTTGTGGTAAGTGATGCCACCCCATCAAATACTGTCTACAACGCAGGAACACAGTGTCCTGCTGTTGGGGGAACGTTTGTTGCCGCAACAACTGTTGGAACCATCACTGCGCCGACCCAATGCTCGGCCGGTACGATAAGTGCCACCGTAGGCGCGTTGAATCCCGGATCCTCTGCAGTTGTAACCTTTGGTGTGCAGATAAACAGATAACCTTCGGCCACCGCATGAGTCCGGGTGACAGGGGGTCACCCGGACCTGGAATATATCGAAACATTAATTGGAGCAGGGATTGACAAACCACGAAAAAACATACATCTACGGCATCAAGCCGCCGGTGTTTTCGCGCAAAACGTACAGACCGGTTTCGGGTTTGTCATTCCTGCTGTTCCTGTTCCTGGCAAGTATCCTGGCCCTTACGGCAAGCTGCTCTCCTGCTCTGGCTGCCGCGCCATCGGCAGGCACCATCATTGAAAACCAGGCAACAGTAACCTATTTCAATCCCTCACTGAACAGGTCGGAAACCTTTCAATCCAATGCGGTGCGGGTCACTGTTCAATCGGTCGAATCCCTGACCCTTGTCACCAATCAGCAGCTGGTTCGATCGCCCGGAGCACCGGTCACCTTTGGTCACACCCTGACCAACACCGGCAACACGCCCCTGTCGGCATCGTTGACAGCTACCACCGCTTCGGGAAGTTCGTTTACCCTGTCCGGTCTCACCATTACGCAAGACCTGAACCGGAACGGAATCGCGGATAACGGAGAACCGCTGGTGGCGCAAGGTGGGGTGGTCAGTCTGGCGCCAGGAGCTTCCATGAATCTGGTCGTGGACGGCATGGTTCCAGGAACAGCCACCCAGGGCCAATCTTCCGCGGTGACACTGACGGCGGTTTCTTCTCTTCAGTCATTCACCGCAACGGTTGTCGATCTGGTTACCGTCAATACCGCCGCGCTTTTGCAGGTCAGTAAGCAGGCTTCTACCTACAATCCGAGCCAGGGGCAGCAGGTAACCTTTTCGTTGACTGTTCTCAACAACGGCAACGGAGTTGCCGTGGGGGGAGCTCCTTCCGGAGGTCAACAGCTTCTGGTGGATGGCGTCGCCGAGCAACTGATGCTGGTGCGGGATGTGATACCAGGCGGCGTAAGTTATGTGCCCGGCTCGCTGGTCATGCAGACCGCGGGCAAGCTGCTGTACCACAGGAGCGGAGATCCCGGGTATTCCTATCAGACCAGCGAACCAGCCAGTGTCGATGAAGTTGCCTATGGGGTTGCCGCGCTTCCGGCAGGTCAGGCTGGTGCCTTCAGCTTCCGGGTGCGAATCAATGACAATGCAACCGGAACCGTTTCCAACACGGCCCATGCACTGTATCGCGATGGGTCAGGCGCGCAAACCCTTGATTCACCTTCAAATACTGTCAACCTCTCGCTTCCCGTGCTACCTACGGTGCTGAAATACTATAGCAGCGACACATTCACGACTCCCACACAGGCTGGTCATCTGGGGTCACCACTGTATCTCCAGGCTAACGCACCTACTTGCAATGCAAATCCGCTTGTTGCGGAACAACGCACAATCGTGATCACTTCCTCTCTCAGTGGAGATGAAGAGAGCTATCTTTCGCTGGAAACCGGCCCCGATACGGGAATTTTTCAGCTGATTGGCATCCCTACTCGGGACGCAGCAACCAACCTGGTTGTCAAGGGTAATACAATTATTGAAGCAATGAAGCATGATCTGCTTACCGCCACCATTTCCGGATGCGGAAGTGGTTCAGTCTCCGCCCGCCTGTTGATCGATCCGGGCGGGGTTGTTTTTGACAGCCGCAGCAACCAGCCGGTGGCTGGCGCAACAGTAACCCTTCTCAAGGTGACGGTTGCCGGCAGCGGTGGTATGACCACTGTCCCGGCAGATGCAGTTGATTCGGTTACAACCGGAGCAGATGGAAGTTTTGACTTGCCCCTGGTGAGTGACGGCAGCTACATGCTCAGTGTGAAAGCGCCCAACGGCTGGACATTCCCATCGCAATTCACGGTCACCCAGTTGCCCGGCAATCGCCTGATTGACGCCAATGGCTCCTATGGCCGCACATTTACGGTTTCATCCGCGTCCGGTCCGGTGCATTTCGATATTCCGATCGATCCCGGTCCGGCCGGTGGATTGTTCGTCCAGAAGAGCGCTTCCCGCACAACCGCCGAAATTGCCGATTTCATCGACTACACCATCACCGTGAAGAACTCCAGCGGCAAGATCCTCACCGACGTAACGCTCAACGACAGTCTTCCTTTAGGATTCAGCTTTCAAAAGGGGACCGCGCGCCGCGATGGCGCTGCAATGGCTGATCCCGGGGGGGGCGTGGGGCCGAAACTGGCATTTCGCTTGGGTGAGCTTGCCGAGGGAGCAGTTGTAAAGATTACCTATCGTCTGAAGATCGGGCCGGGAGCCTTGCGTGGCGATGGTATCAATCGCGCCCAGGCCACCGCTGCCTTCGGAACGGTTTCCAATGTTGCTTCGGCGGTAGTCACGCTGACCCCGGGAGTTTTCACCGACAAGGGGATTATCATCGGCAAGTTTTTTGTGGACTGTGACCGCAACCGGATCCAGGGAGCCAAGGAGCCGGGAATTCCCGGTGTGAGGATCTACCTGGAGGACGGCACCTATGCCATCACCGATAGCGAGGGCAAATACAGTTTTTACGGTATTTCTCCCCGCAGCCACGTTCTCAAGGTGGATGAAACCACGCTTCCGGCCGGCTCGGAGTTGATTGCCCTGACCAATCGCCATGCCGGCGACGCAGCCAGCGCCTTTGTCGACCTCAAAACGGGCGAGCTTCAGCGGACGGATTTTGCCGAAGGGTCGTGCAGCGCGGAAATGCTGACCGAAGTGCGCCTGCGCAGACTCAAGGGTGAGGTGTACGTTGCCGAGACAACACGTGGGGTTGATACCAAGCTGACCCTCGAGCAAACGGCACTGCAGGCGTCCGATGTCAAATCCCGTCCGGCCAGCGGTCTGATCGGCGCCGATACCAAGCTTCCCTATTTCAGTCCGGTCATGTCATCCGACGGGCAGCAGCGGAAAACTGCAACCATGCCGGAGCAGCCGGTTGCTGCTGCCCAGTTGCAGGACTATTCCGAGCGCCTGGCGGGCATGGATTCCAAGCCGGGCTTCATTGATCTCAAGGATGGAGATGTGCTGCCCGTCGCGCAGTCAACGGTCCGGGTTAAGGGATCGTCGCTTGCCTCCCAGAAGCTGTTGGTAAATGGAGAAGAAATTAACGAGAATCGTGTCGGCAAAAAGATGATCGTTGAAGACCAGAAGCTGGAAGCGCGCGAATACATCGGTATCCCCTTCAAGCCGGGTACAAACTCTTTGGAACTGATTCAGACCGACTCTTTCGGCAATCGTCGCGGTTCGGCACGCATCACCGTTACCGCTCCGGACGCACTGGCGAAAATAGAAATTCAGGTTCCCCAAGGGGATCTGGCTGCCGATGGGCAGACACCGGTACTTTTAAAAGTCCGCCTGATGGATGAGAAGGGTGTTCCCGTCACCACGCGTACTCCTTTGACCCTTGAATCGTCGCTTGGTCGTTGGGACGAGAAGGATCTCTCCGAACAGGAGCCGGGGCTCCAGCTCTTTGTGGAGGGTGGCCAGGGCGAGTATCGGCTGATAACCCCGGCCGATCCTGGGATCGCTGTGGTGAAGGTCAGTTCGGGCACCATCAAAACCCAGCAGAGCATTTCGTTTATTCCCAACTTACGACCGCTGATTGCGTTTGGTGTCATCGAGGGGACCCTTAATCTGCGTCGACTGGATTTGGGGGCGATCTCTCCGGCTCATAGTCAGGATGGTTTTGAACAGGAACTGAAGACGATTTCAACCGGTGACGACAAACGCTTCTCAGCCGCCGGGCGCGCCGCGTTTTTCCTGAAAGGCAAGATCAAGGGTGACTACCTGTTGACCATGTCCTATGATTCGGACAAGGATACCCGTGAAAAGCTGTTCCGCGACATCAGTCCCGACGAATTTTACCCGGTCTACGGAGATTCATCCATTCGCGGTTTCGATGCCCAGTCAACCGGCCGGTTCTATGTGCGGGTCGATAAAAACCGTTCCTATCTGTTGTATGGCGATTTTACCACCCAGGCCGCCAACAACGAAGTGCGGGTCTTGGGCGCCTACAACCGCAGCCTGACCGGAGTGCGTGGTCACTATGAAAATTCGTTCCTGAGCGCCAATGCCTTTGCCAGCCAGGACAAGAGCCGGCAGGTGATTGACGAAATCCCTGGATTGGGTGTTTCAGGACCGTATTTTCTGAATAATGCCGATATCGTTGCCAACAGCGAGAAAATAGAGATCATCACCCGCGATCGCAACCAACCCTCGCTGATCATAAAGAGTGTGCCTATGTCGCGTTTCAGCGATTACGAAATCGAGGCGCTGACCGGGCGGATTCTCTTCAAGGAGCCGGTCAGTAGCCGCGACAGCAGCCTTAATCTGGTGTATATCCGCGCCACCTACGAAGTCAACCAGGGTGGTCCCGATTACTGGGTTGCCGGTGGCGACGTGCAGCTCAAGCTGCACGACCGCCTGGAGATCGGCGGCAATTATGTGCGCGACGAGAATCCGCTCGACCAACAGGAACTGGGGAGCGTCAATGCCACCATCAAGCTGGCAGAGAAGACCTTCCTGCTGGCGGAGTGGGCGCACATGTCACGACAATCGGCCCTGTCGTCCGTAACATCCGGAGAGGGTGACGGCAAGCGGGTCGAACTGCGGCACGACAGCGCAAACCTCACCGCCCGTATTTACGGTTACCGGACCGATTCCGGTTTTGACAATCCCTCGTCCACCATCACCAAGGGACGGACCGAACTGGGAGCCAAGGCGCGCTACACGCTGAACAAGAACACGGCCCTGTCCACCGAGGCTATCTTCAGTGAAGATCAGGTCACCCATGGCAACCGCAAAGGGGTGATTGTCAATCTGGAGCATGCCATAACCAGCTTTCTGAAGGGAGAGTTGGGTGTGCGCTATGCAAAGGAAAGCGCGACCGCTTCGCAGACGATTGGCTCCGCCACGCTGACCCCGACGGAAAATACCAGTATCCGGATCAAGCTGGGATTGCAGGTCCCCTTCTATAACAAACTAAGCCTGTTCGCCGAATACGAACAGTCGGTCAATTCTTTTGACAGCAGGTCAGTGGCAGTGGGTGGTGATTACCAGCTTGCCCCCCAGACCCGTCTGTATGTCCGGCACGAACTGATATCAAGTCTGGCAGGCCAGTTCTCATTGAACGAAAGTCAGCAGCGCAACACAACCCTGCTGGGGGTGGAATCCGAATACATGAAAGAGGGACATCTCTTCAGTGAATACCGCATGAGGGATGCGGTGTCAGGAAGAGATGCGGAGGCAGCCATTGGCCTGCGAAACGGCTGGCAGTTGACGCCGGGTATCCGTTTGAACACCAATGCCGAGCGGATTACCACGCTGGGCGGTTCCACCAATAACGACTCAACCGCCCTGGGCATCGGCCTGGAGTATACCGGGTCCACGCTCTGGAAGGGAAGTACCCGGCTTGAGTACCGCACCAGCCACGAGAGCGACAGTTATCTCGGTACAATCGGGCTGGCCCACAAATGTAACCGTTCCATTACCCTGCTGGGACGGGAGGTTGTTTCCTACAGCAGTAACAAGGGCGCCAGCTCCGGTGTCAAGGTTGATCAACGCACCCAGATCGGTCTGGCGTATCGGCCGGTTGACTCCAACAGGTTCAATCTGTTGTCCAAATACGAATTTCGCTACGAGAGTGACGACACAAATGTTGCCATCCCCTCACTGCGCATGGTGCATATCCTTTCAGCCGGCTTCAATTTCCAGGCTGCGCGTGCCCTGGTTTTCAGCGGCAGGTACGCCGGCAAGCTGGTGCAGGACGACAGCGGCAGCATCTCCAGTCATTCCAACGCCCACATGGTCACGGGTCACCTGACCTACGATATCACCAAAAAGTGGGACATGGGGGTGAATGCCATGTCGCTTTTCAACAACAGCCTGAACAGTGTGCTCTACGGTTTGGGGGGCGAAGTCGGTTATCTGATCACCTCCAATCTCTGGTTGTCGGCGGGTTACAACTTTTTCGGGTTTTATGATAAGGACCTGTCCGGCGAAAACTATACCAACCCCGGTTTTTTCATGCGTATGAGATTCAAATTTGATGAACACCTGCTGGACGGATTACAGCACAAGACACTTAATGACGGGCCTCAGCAATAACGTGAGTCAAGCCGCCTGGTTCACATGGAGATGATAATGAAGCAACGGAACCATCTGCTCTCCTTTCTGCTCTTTTTGTATGTAGCAACCATCTGCGCCATTGCCGAAGGGCAGAGCCTGACACCCGAACAGGCGCGCATCACTGATGAGACGATTTCATCCGATATCAGGTCGATCAACAGGCTTCAGCAGCGGCTGGCAGATGTGAATACCCAGGGAACGCCGATCGCCTCGTACCATTTCGCCAAGGCGCAGGCCTGGATCGACATGGCCATGGATGAATACAGCATGAATGATCGTACCTCCGTCATCGAGGATGCCTTGCGACAGGCGTATGATCTTATTTCACAGTTGGAAGACAAGAAAAATGCCATTGGCATGACGACCATCATCCTGCCGACCAGTAAAAAAATACGTCCGGACCTGTGGCAAAAGGCGGTTGACTGGAAGAAACACCCCGGTTTCTCCTGCGGCGAGGATCTGGTTGCGCAGCTTGAAGTACAGCTGGTCTGGGCCGGTCATGAAGACAACCAGCTTGGCTGGCGCCATGCCAAACCTTATCTGCAGGCTGCCGAACGTCTGGCCAGGGAGGCGGGGCGCAAGATTGAAGCCTGCCCGGCCACAACGGCCGCAACTGCGCTGGTGAATGCCGACTCCGTTGCGGTGGAAGGAGATGAAGAGGAGGAAGTCTCGGCAGGTTTTCCCGCTGCCTGTCCGGCCTGCCCGGCCGTATTGCCTTCAGCTAACAGCGAAATTGCTGCTAAGGCGGTCACCACGCAGCCATCCCCCGGAACGTCTCCCGGTTCGGCCAGCGCAGATCGTGTGCACTTCGCTCTCAACCAGTACAGCCTCAGCGCCCGTTCAGCAGCTGTTTTGGAACGGGTTGCCACGGTTATGCGGGCAAATCCGGACATAACGGTGGAACTGCAAGGGCATGCCGACGAACGCGGTAGGGAGATGTTTAATAAAATCCTGTCCAAGCAGCGCGCCGAGGTGGTCAGGACCTATCTGGTGGCCGCGGGTATCCAGCGTTCAAGAATATCGGTTAAGGCTTTTGGAAAAGCCGCACCCTACATGCGCGGCAAGGATATGGTTTCCTACGCCCGTAACCGTCGGGTGGAATTCTCCTTTTCACCCCCTCTCTTCGTAAGCCCCCTGCAACAGTTCGATGATGTCCAGCTTGAGAGGAAATGAAAATGACGCTTAACCGGGTCATGATGATGAGCCTGAAAAGAATGACGACGGTACTGTTCAACCTCGCTCTCCTGGCGCTTTTCTGTGGTCAAGGTGCACATGCCGCCGACCGCTCCTTTACCCGGCGATTCAATGCAAATGCCAACGGAGATATCAAGCTGATCGGCAATACCTCCATGACCTGTCAAGACGGAACAACAGGGGGGGGGATAACCTGTGCCGCAGCACAAGCGGGTGGCCTGGCCAATAATAACGATTTCACCATGAGGGATGTTGACATAGACAGTGATTCAACGACCTTCAATTCCAGTTCCGCTGATCTTAACCTTAGTTCTGGTTCAAACATTCTGTGGGCCGGTCTCTACTGGGGCGGGCAATCGTCGAATTCTTCACGCAGCCAGGTCCTTTTGTCCACACCCGGATCTTTCGGATATGAACTGGTTACGTCCAGCCAGACCGATATTGATTCAACGGCAACGCCGCGATATTCCAGTTTTGCCGATGTTACCGCCCAGGTCAGGGCCGCGGGGAACGGGACCTATACCGTTGCCAATATTCAATCGTACCCCAACAATTCCAATACATTCGCCGGGTGGTCCCTGGTCGTTGTCTATGGCAACTACTCGCTCCCGCTCAAAAACCTGGCCGTGTTTGACGGATATCAGGTCGTAGACAGTACCCATCCGGTAAACATAAACGTCAACGGCTTCCTTACGCCGCTCTCGGGAACAGTCAACACAACCCTTGGCGCGGTGACCTATGAGGGCGATTTAAATCTGACGGGTGACGTCTATAATCTCAATGGCGTAGCCATGAGTGACGCAACCCACGCCGTCAATAATTTTTTCAACTCTTCAATCAGCGATGTGGGTTCGTACATTACAACCAAAAACCCCAATTATCGAAACCAGTTGGGGTTTGATATCGCCAAACTGGATGTGTCGGGCAAGCTGGCCAACGGTGCAACAAGCGCCCTGTTCAGTACATCGACAAATAGTGATCAGTATTATCCCGCCGTGCTGACCTTTGCCACCGACCTCTACGTACCGATTATTACGCCGAATCTTGTCAAGACCATTACCAAGGTCAACAATAACGGCGTAGCCACGTTAATGCCCGGCGATACCATCCGTTTTACCGTAACCATGAAAAACACCGGTATCGATACCGCTACCAACCTGGTACTGAGTGACAATATCCCCGCATATACGACCTATCTGCCAGGAAGCCTGAAAATAACCAGCGGCTCCAACAGCGGTGTTAAGAGTGATGTATCGGGTGACGATCAGGCCGAATACAGCGCAACGCCGACGCCCCATGTCGCATTCCGGCTCGGCAGTGGAGCTGATACCGTCCAAGGTGGTATGCTTCCGTACACCTCATCCACCACACTGACCTTTGATGCCACGATTAACAGCGATATTCCGGCCGGTACACTGATCACCAATACGGCGCAGATATCCTACAGCGGCCAGACCATTGCAACAACCTATGCCGGTGCAAGTTCGGCAGCCACTGCGGCGGTGGTGGTTCCTCCAACCATAACCAAGAGTTTTGCAACCAATCCTGTGCCGGTAGGCGGTCCTTCATTGATGAGTATCGTGGTGGCCAACCCAGCTTCCAACTCTGCATTGGTTACCGGAGTGTCGTTTTCCGATAGCTACCCGGCAGGCCTTGTCAATGCCTCGGGTGGGACCATATCCTGTACCGGCGGTTCATCCGGCTCACTGACCGGCGGAGTAGCGGGTGGGAACTCAATCGGTATGACGGGGGGGAGCATTGCAGCGGGAGGAAGCTGCACCATCAGCGTCAGCGTAACCAGCGCAACCCCGGCGGTTTACACCAATACGACCGGAATGCTGACCTCAACCAATGGTGGTACAGGTGGCACGGCTTCAGCCACCCTCTCCGTGGGACGGCCGACCATTACCAAGGCGTTCTCGCCCGCTACGATCAATGCCGGAGGAACCTCAACGGTTACGTTCACCCTTACTAACCTGGGAACGCAGCCGCTTACTGGCGTTGCGTTTAGTGATCCGCTTGCCGCAATGCTTGTGGCGGGAGCACCAGCCGTTACCAACACGTGCGGCGGTACGGTCACGGCAAATGCCGGAGCCGGCGTCATCAGCCTTGCCAGCGGCGTTCTGGCGGTCGGAGCCTCCTGTACTATCACGGTCAATGTTACCAGCAGCACCGTCGGAAGTAATCCAAATCAGGCCAGCGGCGTCACCAGTACTCAGGAACCCGTTGCTGGCGCGCCGAGCAACGTGGCAGTATTGAATGTTGTCGGCGCACCGGTGGCAAGCGTTGCTTTCTCACCCTCTTCGGTAGTGACCTCGGGAAACGGCGGCTCCTCGCGCCTCAGTATTACCGTTACCAATCCCAATACAGCAACACCTCTGACCGGGGTCGCGTTTACCAGCACCTATGCCGCTAACCTGGTTAATACAACTTCGTCAGCAACTCTTCCCCCGCCGAATGCTTCCATCAGTTGTACATCAGGATCTTCGGGGACGAGAGCGGGGGGCGCCTCAGGAGCTGCTTCACCAATCGGCCTTTCAGGGGCAACCCTGGCAGCGGGCGGGAGTTGCACGGTCTCGGTCAATGTTTCCAGCGCGTCTGCCGCGAATTACACCGTCAGTACTGGTGCGATTGCCAGCAGCAACGGCAGTGGCGGATCGGCTTCACATGTTTTGAACGTGACTTCGCTGGTTCCCCCCACTGTTTCCAAAGCCTTTACATCGCCTACCATAACCAGCGGTAATCCGACAACAATGACCATCACCCTGAATGGCGGAAATACCATTACCGGTGTGTCATTTACAGATACCTATCCAGCTGGGTTGATAAACCACTCCACTCCCGCTGCGACGACAACCTGCCCCGGAGGCGTTGTCACGGCAGAGCCCGGCGGGACATCCTTGACCCTGTCCGGAGCCAGTATGACCGGTGCGAACTGCACCGTGACCGTGCAGGTCACCTCAAACAGCCAGGGGAGCTACTTCAATACTCTTCCTGCCGGTACGGTGACAACCGCGAATGCCGGTGTAAGCAGCACCGCTGCTTCAGCCACATTAACGGTAAACTCCGGTACCATCACCACGAAATTTTTTGCCACCAATCCGATTGTGACCAATGGTGTCAGTCGTTTGAATATTTCAGTTGCAAATCCAAACACGTCAGACCTTACATCCGTTTCATTCACCGATATCTACCCGAGTGGAATGATTAACACGCCATCTGCCAGCCCATCTGTCAGTTGTACCGGTACGTCTTCCGCCACGCTGACCGGTGGCGCAAGTGGATCAAACAGCATCGGCATCACAAACGGAACGATCAAGCCAAACGAAAAATGCGTTGTTTCTGTGAATGTTACCGTTCCAACCCAGGGAGGTTACCTCAACTCCACCGGGCCGGTTAATTCCAATCTCGGTGCCGGAATGACGGCCGTGACGACACTTACCGTCATGGGCGCGCCGGTGGTCGCCAAGCAATTCTCACCCGCTGTAACCGAGATGGGGGCCGCAACGCCAACCCGTCTGTCAATAACGTTTACCAACAATAACGAGTTTGACATTACGGGTGTTGCATTTACGGACAGCTATCCTTCGGGCATGATCAATGCCGTCGCTCCCGCATTTGACACCACCTGCGGTGGAACTTTGTCGTCAACTGCCGGGTCCCTTACGCTTGCCAATGGAACTGTCCCGGCTAACGGCAGCTGTACGGTCTCTGCAAATGTGGCCACCACAACAACCGGCAGCTTTGTAAACAGCACCGGAGTAGTCACGACGTCAAATGCCGGAACGGCGCCTGCCGTAACCGCTACCTTGAGAGTGGGGGCCGGCATAACCGGTTTCGTGTATAACGATGTCAATCACAATGCATCCATGGATGGTGCCGAGACTGGAACCGGGATTCCTCAGATGTATGTCAAAATCGCTACGAGGAGCGGTGTACTCTGTACCAATCCGGCTCTTTCCGCTGCAATGGTTGATCTGACCAGCGGAGCATATTCAATTTTAGGTGTGGGCGCAGGAGATTACTGTCTGATACTGGATGACAATTCTACGTTAAGTGATGTTTCTCCCACCTATCCATCAGGCTGGCTCGGTTCGGAATTCTCTACCGGAGTCCGACCGGTAACGGTGAGTACTGCGGGCCTCGCACCGCAAAATTTTGGTCTGTATTACGGTAACAGTGTTACGGGGAAAGTCTTCAGCGACATCGGTGCTGGGGGAGGCATCGCCAATGATGGAAAATTGAACGGCACCGAAGCAGGACTTCCCGCTGTTACCATTCGGCTTACCAATGGATCGGGAGATGTTGTGTATGATGCAACAACTACCGATTCCAGCGGCAATTTCATGTTGCATATACCCGGCAGCATAGTCTATGGAACCACGCTCAAAATTGTCGAAACAAACTCTTCTGGTTTCGTTTCAACTGGTGCTGAAGTTGGTACCTGTGGCATCTATGACCGTGCAGCTGATTCCGCAAGCCTGACCTTTCAGTCGGGAACGACGTATAGCGGGTTGTTTTTCGCCGATGTCCCCGAGAACCGCTTTCTGACCGATAATACCATTTCGGCGCTGCCCGGTTCGGTCGTCTTTCATCCACACAGTTTTACGGCCGGTAGCGCTGGTAGCGTATCATTTGCAACAGCGGCCGTAGCTTCGCCAACGGTGCCGGGTTGGGGTGAAGTCCTGTATAGGGACACAAACTGCAACGGCAGATTTGACAGCGGCGAGCAGCAGATCACGTCTCCCCTCACGCTGGTTGCCAATGAACAGCTCTGTATCATGCTCAAGGAGTTTGTGCCGGCCAGTGCTCCCATGAACAGCTCCAATCTGGTTACCCTGACTGCGACATTTGACTACACCAACGCCAGCCCCGCACTTTCCCGCCAATATACCCGTACGGACAACACCCTGGTCGGCACTCCCACCAGCGCCGGTCTGGCGCTGACAAAAGCCGTTGATCAAACCACGGCATTGCCGGGAAGCAACCTGATCTACACCATTACCTACGCAAATAACAGTAGCGGCCCCCTGAACAACATTGTCATTCATGACAGTGTTCCGGCCTATACCATCAATCCCGTTGCCTGTTGTGTTAATCCGGACGGCGCCTGTCTCGGAACAGTGCCAACTTCGTTTCCGCCCGCCATCACAGCCTGTGCGGCGACGATAAACGGGGAGGCCATAACCTGGACCCACACCGGTGCACTGGCTCCCGGCGCTTCCGGCAAGGTGAAATTCCGCGTAACTGTTCAACCGTGAGAGGATATACGCCGCCCCCCGTTCCAGGCTGTTCCATCAGTCCGGAACGGAGGGCAACATGTTTCAACTCATATCAGGTAGTATTCCCGCAGCCCTCAACCTTGACCGCGCCGGTCATTCCTGCTATTACATATAATTCTTTGTGCATCACGCTCTTAAACTCCCCCATCGGAGGTGTCTTCGTGACATTTCAGGATATGATTCTTTCCTTGCAAGGGTACTGGGCCAAGCAGGGCTGTATTATCCAGCAGCCCTACGATACCGAAAAAGGCGCCGGAACCTTCAACCCTGCCACCTTTCTCCGCGTTCTGGGGCCTGAGCCCTGGAATGTCGCCTATGTGGAACCATCGCGCCGTCCCACGGACGGACGCTACGGTGAGAACCCCAACCGACTGCAGCACTACTACCAGTTTCAGGTCATCATGAAGCCGTCCCCCCTGGACATCCTTGACCGTTATCTGGATTCCCTGCGCGCTTTTGGCCTCGATCCGAACAAACACGATATCCGCTTCGTTGAGGACGACTGGGAGTCTCCCACCCTGGGGGCCTGGGGACTCGGCTGGGAGGTCTGGCTGGACGGAATGGAGATCACCCAGTTTACCTATTTCCAGCAGGCGGGCGGCATCGATCTCAAGCCGGTTTCTTCGGAAATCACCTATGGCTGCGAGCGGATCGCCATGTACCTGCAGGGCGTGGACAATGTCTACGATCTGGAATGGGTAAAGGGGATCAAGTACGGCGATATTCACCATGAAAGCGAAGTTGAATTTTCAAAATACAACTTTGAGGAAGCCGATGTGGACATGCTGCTGCAGCTTTTCAGCATGTACGAAAAGGAATGCCTGAGACTGGCGGAGAAGGACCTGGTTCTGCCGGCCTATGATTATGTCATGAAGTGCTCCCACACCTTCAACCTGCTGGATGCCCGCGGTGCCATCTCGGTCACCGAGCGTGCTTCCTATATCGGCCGGGTTCGGAATGTGGCCCGTATCTGCGCCGAAGGGTATCTGCGGATGCGCGAACGTTTGGGCTTTCCGCTGTTGAAAGGAGGTGTTGCCTGATGAGCGTCAAGGAATTGTTTCTGGAAATCGGCACCGAGGAGATTCCGGCAGGGTTTATCCCGCGCGCCATGGCCGAGATGGAGGCCATGATCACCAGGGAACTGACCAATGCCCGCCTGAGCTTTACCACGGTGCAGACCATGGCCACACCGCGCCGGCTGGCGCTGGTGGTCAAGGATATTCCGGCCGTACAGCCGGACGCCGAGATTACTGCCACCGGACCTTCAAAAAAAGCGGCCTTTGATGGCGACGGCAAGCCGACCAAGGCTGCGGAAGGTTTTGCCCGGGGGCAGGGAGTGACGGTTGCCGACCTTCAGGTTGTTACCACCGACAAAGGTGAATACCTGGCGGTGACAAAGCGCGAAACCGGACGCCCAACCCATGAACTTTTATCCGAGATTCTTCCGGCGCTGATCGCCAACATACCCTTCAAAAAATCCATGCGCTGGGGTGACCTGGATGTCCGCTTTGCCCGGCCGATACACTGGGTCGTTGCCCTGTTCGATGGCATTGTGGTGCCCTTCAGCTTCGGAAACATCGAAAGCGGTAGTATCTCCCGCGGGCACCGCTTCATGGCCAACACCCCTTTCCCTGTGAGAAATTTCAGCCATTACCTGGACGAGTGCGAACGACATTTCGTGATTGTCGACCCGGAGCGGCGCAAGGAGACCATTCGCCGCGAAAGCCACCGCGTTGCCGTTGCTGCCGGTGGTCATCTGCTGCCCGACGAGGAATTGCTGGATCAGGTCACCTATCTGGTGGAGTACCCCAGCGCAGTGCACGGCACGTTTTCTCCGGAATTCCTGGTGGTTCCCCGTGAGGTTTTGATTACCTCCATGCGTAGCCACCAGCGCTACTTTTCCATCGTGGATGGAGAGGGCAAGCTGATGCCCGGTTTCATTACCATCAACAATACCCTGACGGAAGATCCGTCAGTCGTGGTTAAGGGTAACGAGCGCGTCCTGCGGGCCCGGCTGTCCGACGCACGATTTTTCTTTGAAGAGGACAAGAAGACCAGGCTGGACGAACGGGTCGAGGGGCTCAAAAAAGTTGTCTACCAGCAGAAGCTGGGCACATCCTTCGAGAAGATGGAACGTTTCAAAACGTTGGCTGAAGGTTTGGCCGATAAACTGAACCCGGCGCTCAAGTCCCAAGTCGGACGAGCTGCCTGGCTCTGCAAGGCAGATCTGGTGTCCGGGATGGTGTGTGAGTTTCCCGAGGTCCAGGGTATCATGGGGCGAGAGTATGCGCTGCTGGAAGGCGAGGATGTTGCCGTTGCCAGCGCCATTGCCGAACACTACCTTCCGGTCCAGGCCGGGGGTGAACTGCCGGCCAGTGATCTCGGCGCCTTTGTTTCTATCGCCGACAAACTGGACACCATCTGCGGCTGTTTCAGCGTAGGGCTGATCCCCACCGGAGCCGCAGATCCCTATGCATTGCGTCGGGCCACCATCGGCATCATCAGCATCATTCTTGAAAGGGGCTATCGTCTGAGCCTGGCGGAACTTGTCAGTTGCTCACTGGATCTTCTGGCTGCCAAATTGAACCGGCCGAAGGAGCAGGTGTCTGCAGAGGTGCTGGAGTTTTTCCGCGGCCGTTTTGTTAATCTGCTGGGCAATGAGTTCGCTTCAGATGCGGTGGATGCGGCTGTTTCAACCGGTTTTGATGACCTGGTGGATGTCAGGGCACGCATTGCCGCACTGGACGAGTTTAAAACCCATCCCGATTTTGAGCCGCTGGCGGTTGCCTTCAAGCGCATCGGCAATATCATCAAGGAGGGTACCGATGCGCTGGTAGACCCCTCCCTGTTTCAGGATGGCGCCGAGGGCGCGCTGTATCAGGCGTTCCATGACGTCAAGATCCAGGTCGGCGCTGCAATTGAGCAGGGAGCCTGGCTGGAGGCGCTGACACGCATCGCCAGCCTGCGGGGCCCGGTGGATGGTTTCTTCGACAGGGTCATGGTAATGGCGGAGGATCCCCAGGTGAGAACCAACCGGCTGGCCCTGCTGACGGTCATTGACCGCATGCTGGGGCGGATAGCCGATGTTTCAAGGATCGCTTAACGCTCTGCTCCGCTCTTTCGTGTTGGTCGGTCGCAGGCAGTCTGTGAGGAGGTAGGAATGTCGATCACTGCACGTAGTACCCTCTGTAATGCCATTGCCATTCTGTGCGCCGTGGCGTCAATGAGCTTTTTTAATCCCGGAAGCAGCATTCTGATAAACGGGGTGATCGGAGTGATGCTTCTGGCGGTTACGTCGGCTCTGATCGCTCTTTTTAGCCGTAGCGCCTTCTCACCCCTGGCCGGTATCGTCACCGCCCTGGAGAGGGCTGCCAGCGGTGACCTCTCCGTTCGCGCCGAAGTCGGGGGGGGCAAGGAGTTCAGTCGTCTGGCCACCGCCTTCAATACCATGATGAACGACATGAACAGTGCCATGCGGCAGTTTTTCTCCGTGGCCGACCTGGTGCGTGACTCGGTGGTCATGGTTCGCTCCACCACCGAGGCCATGGCGTCGGCTGCTGAAGAGGTGGCCATGCAGTCCAGCACCATCGCAACTGCCAGCGAAGAGATGGCGGCCACTTCCGGTGATATAGCCCGCAATTGTCTGTATGCGGCCGAGAACGCCCAAAAGGCCACCGAACAGACCCACAGCGGTTCGGAAATCGTTCAAAACAGCGCCCGTCTTATGGATGCCATTGCCAAACGGGTCAATGAATCGTCGCAGACCGTGGAGGGGTTGGGGCAGCGTTCAGACCAGATTGGCGCCATTGTCAACACTATTCAGGATATTGCCGACCAGACCAATCTGTTGGCGCTGAATGCTGCCATCGAGGCGGCCCGGGCCGGGGAACAGGGACGTGGATTCGCGGTTGTGGCGGATGAGGTTCGGGCACTGGCTGAGCGTACCACCAAGGCCACCAAAGAGATCAGTACCATGATCAAGAACATCCAGGGAGAGACCCAGACCGCCGTCAGCGCCATGGTTGAGGGGGTTGCTCAGGTCAGACAGGGAACCGAGGAGACTGCCCGCTCCGGTGAGGCGCTGGAGGATATTCTCGCCAGAATCAACGAACTTGCCATGCAGGTCAGCCAGATTGCCACCGCAGCCGAAGAACAGACCGCCACCACCAGTGAAATCACCCAGAACATCCAGATGATCACCGATGTGGTTGAGCGCAATGTTGAAAGCGCCCACGGTACAACGGTGGCCACTGCCAAACTTTCCGAGCAGGTTGATCAGCTGCACGGTCTGGTGGGACACTTCCGCCTGTCAAATGCACTGGAATGGGATTCGTCCTTTGCCACCGGCGTTGAACGCTTTGACAATGCTCATCGGGTGCTGTTCAGAATGGTTAATGGCCTGCATGACGCCATGCAGCAGAAACGCAGCAAGGAAGCTATCGGGGAGATCCTGAATGGTTTGGCTGAGTACACGGTCAATCATTTCGCCGAGGAAGAGCAAGCTTTCTCCCAAACCGGTTATACCGAGGAAGTTCAACACAGGCAGCTCCACAAAAAACTGGTCGATCAGGTCGTGACGCTGCAGGGGCGCTTCCGCAGCGGCCAAACGCTCCTGACCCAGGATGTGATAACCTTTCTGCAGGATTGGCTGATTAACCATATCAAGGGTGTTGATAAGAAGTACGGTCCTCATTTGACAAAGAATGGTGTAACGTGATTGCAATCATCGATTATGGCATGGGTAACCTGCGCTCCGTGCAAAAGGGTTTTGAGAAGATCGGAGCTGATGCGGTAGTTACGGCCGATCCGCGGGTGGTCCTGGAAGCCGACAAAATTGTGCTTCCCGGTGTGGGAGCATTCCGTGACTGCATGCACAATCTGGAGCAGGCCGGTTTTGTCGAGCCGATTCTCAGGGTGATTTCCGACGGGCGCCCCTTTCTCGGCATTTGCGTCGGCATGCAGCTCCTCTTCAGTGACAGCGTTGAGTTTGGGCTGTATCGGGGGCTGGACCTGATTCCCGGCCACGTTCTGCGCTTTCCCGAAGGGATGCGGGAAGGTGGCGAGGATCTGAAGGTTCCGCATATGGGCTGGAACCAGCTCAATTTCAAGCGCAAGCCGGGAGTTTTCGGTGGGGTGGATGAGGGGACCAACGTCTATTTTGTCCATTCCTTCTACGTCAAGCCGGATGATGATGGGGTGATCGCTGCCACCACACACTATGGCATCGATTTCTGTTCCGCCATCTGGAAGGACAATATCGTTGCCACCCAGTTTCACCCTGAAAAATCGCAGCATGCCGGGCTGCGGATCTTAAAGAACTTTGCGGCTCAAAAATGACTCTGAAAGGTACACCATGCTCGTAATTCCCGCTATTGACCTGAAAGACGGGGTCTGCGTCCGTCTCGAACAGGGGCTGATGGATAGAGATACCATATTTAATGACAATCCCGCTGCCCAGGCCCAGGAGTGGCAGAACCAGGGTGCTGAATTGCTGCACATTGTTGACCTTGATGGCGCTTTTGCCGGAAAACCAAAGAACAGGTCCGCCATCGAAGCCATTGTAAAGTCCATCAGCATACCGGCCCAGCTTGGCGGAGGCGTACGGGATATTGCCACGATCGAATCCTACCTTTCTCTGGGGCTGTCCCGTATCATTATCGGAACAGCTGCCCAGCGTAACCCGGAACTGGTGCGTGAAGCGTGCGCAAAGTTTCCCGGCCGGATTGTGGTCGGTATCGATGCCAAAAATGGAATGGTTGCCGTGCAGGGGTGGGCTGAGGTGACCGATATAACTGCGGTTGAGCTGGCGCGGAAGTTTGAGGACTGCGGAGTGACAGCCATTGTGTATACCGATATCAGCCGCGATGGCATGCTGCAGGGACCCAATCTTGAGGCGACCCAGGCTCTGGCCGAATCGGTTGCCATTCCGGTGATTGCCTCGGGCGGCGTATCGAGCCTGAAGGATATTGAACGGTTGATGACCATTGAACGGAGCGGTGTTGCCGGCGTGATAACCGGCAAGGCGATCTATACCGGTGCAATCAAACTGAGTGAGGCCATTGCGCTCACAAAACAGGGCAATCAGGAATAACCTATGCTTACAAAAAGAATCATTCCCTGTCTGGATGTCAAGGGTGGGCGTGTCGTCAAGGGAGTACAGTTCCTGGAGTTGCGCGATGCGGGAGATCCGGTGGAGGTGGCCGAGATCTACGACAGCCAGGGCGCCGATGAACTGACGTTTCTGGATATCACCGCCTCCAGTGACGAGCGGGATATTATTATCGATGTGGTGCGACGTACCGCCGAGCGGGTCTTCATGCCGTTGACTGTTGGGGGGGGGATTCGCACAGTCCAGGATATCAGGCGGCTGCTGAATGCCGGTGCTGACAAAACCTCCATCAACACGGCAGCGGTGCATCGTCCCGAATTTGTCAGTGAAGCTGCCGAGCGCTTTGGTTCCCAGTGTACGGTGGTGGCCATTGATGCCAGGCGAGTGCCGGGCGAGAAGCGCTGGGAGGTATATACCCATGGTGGACGCAACCCTACCGGTATCGATGCCGTCGAGTGGGCCGTGAAAATGGAAGCCTACGGTTCGGGTGAGATCCTGTTGACCAGCATGGATTGCGATGGCACCAAGGACGGCTATGACCTGGAGTTGACGCGAGCAGTGGTGGATGCGGTCTCCATACCGGTGATCGCATCGGGTGGAGTCGGCAATCTGGAACATCTCTTTGACGGTTTCACCAGAGGTGGCGCAAGCGCCTGTCTGGCGGCTTCCATTTTTCATTATCGCGAATACTCCATTGGCGAGGCCAAACAGTATCTTAATGGGAGAGGGGTGGCGGTCCGACTATGAGCCAGAGTGATCACATTCTTGATGCCCTGTATCGGGTGATACAGGAGCGCAAGGCCAATTCGTCGGAGAACTCCTATACCGCGTCTCTGATGCGTAAGGGACTTGATACGGTTCTTAAAAAGGTAGGAGAAGAATCCACCGAGCTGGTGATTGCCGGTAAGGGGGGGAAAACTGAAGAAATAGTGTGTGAGACAGCGGATCTATTTTTTCATGTTCTGGTTCTACTGGGGTATCACGATATCCCTCCGGAGAACGTTTTTGATGAGCTGCGCCGGCGCTTCGGCGTGTCCGGAATTGCTGAAAAAAATGCCAGACAATCCTGAGGCTCCTTTTCTGAAACACTCTGAGCAGGTTTATTTTGTTGACAGGAATATTTTATCTGTTATTTTACTATGCTCTCTGTTTTGTTAGTATTTGAGAGAATTGCTGTTACTTCACAATGGGGGGAGGGATACTGAATGCCGGGAGTAAAAATCAAGGATAGCGAACCGTTTGAACTCGCCCTGAAGAAGTTTAAGAAACAGTGTGAAAAAGCTGGAATCCTTTCTGAAGTTCGTAAGCGGGAACACTTTGAAAAGCCAAGCATCAAGCGTAAGAAAAAAGCCATTGCGGCTCGCAAGCGGGCTCTCAAAAAGCAGCGTAAGATGATGGACTGACAATCATGACACTTAAAGTACAGCTCAACGACGCAATGAAGCAGGCCATGAGAGATCATGACTCGTTGCGTCTCTCTGCTGTTCGCATGATCCGCTCGGCGATACAGAATCGCGAGATAGATCAGAAGGGTGAGCTGGATGACCAGGGGGTCAGGGAAGTGATTTCAACCCTGGTCAAACAGCGCCGCGATTCCATCCGCCTCTATCAGGAAGGCAACCGGCCTGATCTTGTTGAGAAGGAAGAGGCGGAGCTGCTGATATTGATCGGTTTTCTTCCGACTCAACTGGATCTGGCGGAAATTTCCGCTCTTGTTTCTGGAGTTGTTCGTGAAACCGGTGCTACGAGCTTAAAGGACATGGGGCGGGTGATGAAAGCGCTTACGCCCATGACGGCAGGTAGGGCTGACGGAAAAGTGGTCAGTGACATTGTCAGGCAGCAGTTGTCCTGAGCTGTCGCGTCCCGGATTCCGGCACACTGTGCCACGTACTTGAACTTGCGAAGGGGCTATCAATCTGATTGCCCCTTCTTCGTAGTCGTCGCAAGGCTCTTCGATGAATCTTTTTGACATCATCATCCTGGTAGTCCTGTCCTTCTTTGCGCTCAAAGGCCTGCTTCGCGGGCTTGTTAATGAGGCATCTTCTCTTGCGGGTCTTGTTTTGGGGGGATGGCTTGCTTATCGATACTACCCGACCCTGTCAACTCCGCTCAAAAACATTCTCCATATTCCGGAACATATTGCAGCATTTCTTGCATTCATGCTGCTCCTGATGCTGTCCGGACTCGTTGCCCACATCCTTGGCAATATAATTACCACCGCGTTGCGTGTCGTTATGCTTGGGAGCCTCAATCGTTTGGGAGGAGTGGTTATTGGAGTGGCTGAAGGCGCATTACTGCTCAGTATGTTGTTCTGCATCGGTACTGCTGATTTTATGCCTCTGAAATTAAAGCAGAAAATTCGATTGACCGAATCAGCCAATATGTTTGCCAAAATTGGTGATACTATTTTAGTGACGTGGCGTGGAAGGCCCGCCAATAAGCCATGATTCCTGAGCAAAAAGTACGTGAGGTGCTGGATCGAACCTCAATTGTTGAGGTGGTTTCAGAGTACGTTCAATTACGGCGTTCCGGAGCAAACTTTCTGGGGCTTTGCCCCTTTCACTCGGAAAAAACACCATCGTTTAATGTTAATCCGGCCCGCGAAATTTTTCACTGTTTTGGATGCGGCACGGGAGGTAATGCTTTTTCGTTTGTCATGAAAATGGAGGGGCTCAGTTTTCCCGAGGCGGTTAAGTCTCTAGCGCGCAAGGCGGGTGTGGAGATTGAAGAGCGTTTGCTCACGCCGTCTGAAAAGCATGCCCAGGACGAACGGCAGATTTTGCTGCGGATAAATGACATTGCCTTGGACTATTATCGAACGGTGTTAAAACAAAAACCTGAGGCCGCGACTGCCAGATCATACCTTGATAGGCGCAATGCTGCGGGTGCTGTTGCGGAAGCTTATGGCCTTGGATTTGCCTCTGATCGACGTGATGATTTGGTGAAGCACCTCAAGGCACAGGGTGTTGATCTGGAAGTTGCCAGCAAGCTTGGAATTGTACGCAAGAATGAGGGTGGCTGGTATGACCTGTTCCGCAATCGACTGATCTTTCCCATACGGGCACCCAAGGGCGATGTGATTGCTTTTGCCGGGCGAGTATTGGATGACTCGTTGCCAAAGTATATAAATTCTCCAGAGTCACCACTGTATCACAAGAGCTCGGTCCTGTTCGGCCTTGATCTTGCGTTGCCGGCAGTCAGGACGGAGAAGAGCATTGTGATTGTCGAAGGGTATTTTGATCATCTCGCCCTGTATCGCGCGGGAATCCTCAATGTGGCGGCAACATGCGGAACTGCGCTGACCCCGGATCACATAAGCTTATTAAAACGCCATGTGTCCAAGGTGTACTCTCTGTTTGACAGCGATGCAGCCGGCCGGAAGGCAACCATACGCTCCATGGAGCTGTTTTTGGAGCAGAGGGTGCCGACCTATGTAATTAGCTTGCCCGAAGGTGAAGATCCAGACAGTTTTCTTGAAAATAATTCTCTGGAAGCCTTTCGCGTTTGCCAGGAAAAAGCCAGGCCAGCGTTCGAGTTTTTTGTCAGGACAGTGTTGTCTCAGATTCCCGCGGATAGTATTGATAGCAAGATTCGAATAGTCGACGAACTTATTCCGCGGTTCCGTAAAATCATAGATCCGTTGGAGCGCGAACTGTATGAAAAGGAAATTTGTCGTTTGCTTGGTATTAGTAGTCATGCCTTTCGCAAACGTCTGGGAGGTTTAAGCGTTACAGTTCGCGATTTGTCCAACAGCCCGGCTTCTCACGAACATATTGGCGATACACGACAGGAAACACTTTTAGCTTTGATGTGGAGACATGCTGAAGCGCGCAGTGAGGTCTATAGCATCGGAGTAGAAAAACTGTTTGCAGGTTCGTACTTGACGCTGGCAAGTCTTATGCTTCAAGAAATTAAAGGCGATGTTGATGCCCAGGAGCTGAGTCACTTTCTGGAGAAAGCAGAGGCTCCTGAGCTGAAGGTTATACTTTCCCGCCTTTTTGTTTCCGACGGGCATCTTGCAGATGTGAGCTGGCGGGAAGTTTTTGATAGCTGCCAGCGAGGCAGAGAGGAAAAAGCAATCCGGTTCAGCAATAAAGACATTGCAGCCCGCTTGGCTGTGCTTGAGCCTGGTAGCGAAGAATACGCGGCACTTCTTCAGCAGGCGGATCTGTTGCGCACAAGAAAATCAAAACTGTAGTCACATGACTGCGTTTGAGGTGAACGAATGGTAAAGAAAAATATGGATGGAGTTAAGCAGCTCATTGACCTTGGAAAAGAAAAAGGATTTTTGACCTTTGAAGAGGTTAATGACATTTTGCCTCCTGATATTGCCACCGAGCAGATAGACGATGTCATGGGAATGTTTGGTGACTTGGATATCGAAATAGTTGACTCTGTCCAAAAGGTTAAAATTCCAAAACTTAAGATTGAGATGGAAGAAGACGAGGAAGCAGAGGGTGAAGCAGAGGAGGTCGAGTTCGAGCCTGGTTCCATCGGCCGCACAAGTGACCCCGTGCGCATGTACCTCCGTGAAATGGGTTCCGTTTCTCTGTTGACCCGTGAGGGAGAGGTTGAGATCGCCAAACGCATTGAGGACGGCGAACGCGATGTTGCCAGTGTTATTCTTAATACACCCATAACCATCAAAGAGGTCTTGGTGCTGGGAGACAAGCTGCGCAAATTCCAGTTGAGCGCCTCGGAAATCAGCAAAGAAGTTGAAGAGGATGTTCTTGAGGAAGATGAGGAGGATGTTCCGAAGGTTCGCATACTTGAGGTTATTGACGCAATTGCGGTTGGTGACCTGGAGCTTGTCAGCCTCCTGGAAGAGATGGAGGGGGGGGCACCAGCCAGCAAAAAAAAGGAATTGGACAAGAGGGTTCGCGAGCTGAAAGAACATCAGGCGAAACTGCTCATCTCCCTGCGCTTGAAGGACAGGCACATCAATAAAATATCAGAGCGCTTGAAGGAGCTTTCATTCAAGGTTGACAGGATCATGAAGGAATTGTCGGACCTCGGCGAACTGATTCCGGCTGACAAACTAAAAGCGCTTGTAGACAGGTACTTGAGGGATGAAGATAAGGCAATCTCAGAACTGAAAAAGCTGAAATTAACCGCTGACGAATTGGATAAGCTTGACAAGCGTCTGCTGACCACTGCCCGCAAATTGCAGAAGATAGAACATGAATCGGGTTTCAAGGCCAGTGAACTTTCAACTGCGTTACAGGCAATCGAAGAGGGTGAGTGTAAGGCCCGAATTGCAAAATCCGAATTGATTGAAGCAAATCTCCGTCTGGTTGTCTCAATAGCCAAAAAATACACCAATCGTGGTCTGCAGTTCCTCGACTTGATTCAGGAGGGGAACATTGGCCTGATGAAGGCTGTGGATAAATTTGAATATCAGCGCGGCTACAAATTTTCCACCTACGCTACCTGGTGGATTCGCCAGGCAATTACACGTGCAATTGCGGATCAGGCTCGCACGATCCGTATTCCTGTCCATATGATTGAGACTATCAATAAACTAATTCGTACCAGTCGTCAGCTGGTTCAGGAGAATGGCCGTGAGCCATCTCCCGAGGAAATCGCAGAGCGGATGCAGCTACCGCTGGACAAAGTGAGAAAGGTCCTTAAAATAGCGAAAGAACCGATTTCATTGGAGACCCCCATCGGCGAGGAAGAGGATTCGCATCTGGGCGATTTCATCGAAGACAAAGCAGTAATCTCTCCAATTGAAGCGGTAATCAAGGCTAATCTTTCTGAGCAGACGTCGCGTGTGCTGTCAACCCTGACACCTCGCGAAGAAAAAGTGCTTCGCATGCGGTTTGGTATTGGCGAAAAAAGTGATCACACGCTTGAGGAGGTTGGTCAGGACTTTGCGGTCACTCGTGAACGAATCCGTCAGATTGAAGCTAAGGCACTTCGCAAGCTGCGTCATCCGAGTCGTAGTAAAAAGCTGAAGAGTTTTGTCGAGTAATTCGCACCCTTAGATGGTTTTGTCTGATATATAGCACCTCGCATGGCCGATCGTGCGAGGTGCTATGGGGGAGCAAAATTGTAATTAATACGTTTTTCCATTGACAGTATATTTTTGTCATGTTAGAACCGGAGTCCCTTTTGAGC
>JACAAY010000229.1 GCA_013377095.1 Desulfuromonadales bacterium | reverse complement strand
TCACCCCCCAGGCGGTCAGCCAGATGAAGAAGCCGGTCAAAAGCTGCAAGGCCCTACCGCTCAGGGGGGTCGGGATCAGAAGCACCACAAAGGGCACCAGCCCCACGGCCACGGCAATCACAACCGCCCGGGCAACCGGGAGCCATTCGCTGGCCATCAGCCCCAGACCTATGCCGGTGGAAACCTGGTTCTTGTTGGCCAGCACCTTGGCGGCCGTGTCCGGATCGGCGTAGAGGATTGCGTCATTGATCATGTTGGAGAGGACCGACTGGATGATCAGGTACTGAGGGGTTGCGCCGTTGTTGGTGAAAAAAGATATGTGCTTGGCTACTATATTCTGGCAGGAGGTCATTTCATTTATGTCGGTTACATCCATCCCGGCGTTGGAGCACATCTCGGAGACACTCTGGTTGAAATTCATATCCACCAGATAGGCATTCAGATTTGTCCAGGCGCTTTGACAGGATTGGGTCAGACCCTGTGGATTGGCGGCATCAAAGAAGACGGTAAAAATGGAAGGACTATTGGCCTGAGCCAGCTGGGTCCGGATATCTACGGTGGAATTGAGCAGGTTGTCCAGGTTGATCTGCGATCCGGGACGCTGGATCTCAAAGGTTACGCAATCCCGGATGTAGCGGTCCAGGGAGGCGGTCATGTAGGCGTTGGGTGTTTTTCCTGAAATATCCCCGCCGGTGGCCGACATCAACAGATCAAACCCGATCCCGCCAGCCGACTCCTTGTAGTTGGGCGCATTGGGGGCGTTAACAAGATCGATGATCTCGATGATGCTCCGCTCGATCAGGTTGGTGACGCCGGCCAGGGCGACAATCCCGTCCGGGACCCCCTGCACGATCTGAAAGCGATTCAGCACATCGTCCTGGATTGTCAGGTTGCCGGTCGGAAGCATCAGACCCAGATACAGGATCACCCCCAGGAAGAAGGGGGTCACCCAGGCGCCCAGGGAGAGCCTGCCCCCCATGAAGACCTTCAGGTAGACGAACATCCCGCCGAACAGGACACCGGCCACGGCCAGGGAGAAGAACAGTCCCCGGTAATCGTTGGCCCCGAAGATCAGGGCCACCTTCTGGAAGGCGGTCACGATCGGGTCGAAGCCGTTGTAGCAGTGATACTCCATGTCCAGGGCGTATGCTCGTCTTGGCAACGCCAGGAGCACCAGGATCAGTTTCCAGCGACCTTTGATACCACTCTGTTCTTTGCGAGATTGACGAAACATCACCGGCTCCCGGTCGGATCAGCCCGACCATGAAATTCCCAATGTTTTATTGCGAAAAGTGTTGCCATTTTGGCGTCACATTGCTAACCTTTCGACAGGAGGTTGAACATGACCCGACAAATAGCGGAAGAAAGAATCCCGGCCCGGATGCCCACCGTGGTTTATGAGCGGATCGTTGAAGCTGCCCGGACCGTTGGATCGACCCTCAACCAGTTTCTCGTCCAGTCCGCCCTGGAAAAAGCTGATGAAATTCTGGAGAGAGAACGGGTGATTACCCTTTCCTCTAAAGCTGCAAAGACCGTCTTCGATCTGATGGATAACCCGCCTGAGCCGAACGAACGCCTGAAAAAAGCAATGAGCCGCAGCGAGAAAGTCCTGTGGCAGAAATAGCCCCTCTTTCACGCGACCATGACCGGTCTGGGTTTGACTGCGGTGTTCCGGAACTGGACTCCTATCTCAAGGCAACAGCCCGGCAACATGGTGAAAAGGGAATCTCCCGGACCTTTGTTTTGACCGAGGGATCACCCGCCATCCTTGGCTACTTCACGATCACGCTATGTGAAGTCATGGCCCGCAGCATGCCCGCGAAGTACGCGCGCACATATCCACGGCATGCCCTGCCTGCGGTGCGTCTCGGGCGTCTGGCTGTTTCACGCAAGGAACAGGGCAAAGGCCATGGTGAACTCCTGTTGACCGAAGCGATACGCCGGACCGCCCTGATTGCCGAGCAGGCCGGTCTGATCGGTCTTTATGTCGACGCCAAGGACGATGCCGCACGCGCATTCTACGAACATTTCGGTTTCGTCTCCCTGCCGGACAAATCCCTGCAGCTTTTCCTGCCCATCGAAACCATCCGTTCCCTGTCCTGAAAAACACCAGGACCCTATTTGGGTGAAATCACCCGCTTTGCCAGGGACGGCCCGAACAGCCTGGCCAACTGTTCATAGGCCAGTGTATCGAACTCTTCATAGCGTTTCGCCATGGTCTGGATCGAGCCGTATTCATTGGCCCGGGCCACGTATTCCGCCTTCAGCCGGTTTTCGATCTCCATGGCATCATCATAAATCTCCTGCAATCCCCCCATGGCATCCTCGATCAGATCGACCCGGCAGGTGTGAGCACCCTGCCAGGCCTGGGCGGAGGTGTCGCTGCTTGACAAGGAGCGGCCGTAGAGCATCATGGTGCGCACCGTTGACATGAAGTCGTTGAGCATGTTGTAGGCATAGGCGGTGGCGATAGCGATCCTTTCCGTCACGGTCCTGCCATTTCCTGGTTTGGATGCGTCCCTCGA
>JACAAY010000228.1 GCA_013377095.1 Desulfuromonadales bacterium | reverse complement strand
GAAGGAAGTGGAACTTATCGAAGGTCATGCCATGCTTGACCACGTCCATCTGGTAGTGAGTGTTCCCCCGAAATACAGTATTGCCATGGTGGTCGGGTAAAGATGAACAAGTGGCAATCCGTAGAACGCAAAGAGGTTCGCTTTGTAATGAACCTCGAATGGTTCAAAGCAAATGGCTTAATATTTCTCAACGACTTCACGAAGAAACCTTGTGAGGCAGGTATCAATCACTAATCGAAGAGCGGCTTACCTGGCCGGTACGAGCCGTTCCGTTGGGAGGGGGTGGCCCTAGAGCCACTCCCTACCAGATTTCTCTCCAGCTTCCAAAGTATCTTTTATATTGGAGAGGGCTGCTCCGCAGCTTCATTCGTTTGGTGGCATCTGGGCCAAATCGCATCCCGGTTTCGGGATCTTTTTCGCGATGGTTGCATTTTAGCGTAATATGGGGCACAATTTGCAATACATTGTGTTACACCGGAGGTGACTATGCAAAAAGCGGCGGCCATTAATTTAAGAATCGAACCAGAAATTAAGACTCGACTGGAAAAACTCGCTAAAGCGACACACCGCTCAAAATCATTTCTTGTTGGTCATGCCCTGGAGGCATACCTGGATGTGAATGAATGGCAGATCAATGGGGTTATTGAAGCTGTCCAGGAGGCTGACAGCCCCAATGCCGAATGGACCAGTCATGAGGATTTGAAGGCCAAATGGGAGGCAAAGCGTGCTCAAATGGCTTAAGCGTGCTGAGCGCGATCTTGACCATGTGCAAGCTTACATTGCCCAAGATAACCCCCAAGCTTCCGTTGAAATGGTGTTAACCATCATTGCCGCAGTTGAACAGCTCGATGCGTTTCCGGGGATAGGACGGCCAGGCCGTGTCCAGGGAACAAAGGAACTCGTGGTTGCCGGTACCCCCTACATTGTTCCCTATCGCAAAAAAGGGGAACGGATTGAGATTCTCCGGGTTTACCACGAGGCCCGGCTATGGCCCGAAACTCTCTAACAGACACATCAGGAGTAGAGATTTGCCAATTCAAAAAGAAAAAGAAACAGCAGCTAACGAAACAACAGACCAGGACAGCCCTGATCCGCAGGGCCAACCCTACACCAACTGCTTTGCCAGGCCATGTAAGCACTTGGGCAATGGACAGTGCAATCTCTTTACGATGACTCGACCGCCGACTATTATCATTGACGGCACGTGTATGGGGTTCGAGACCTGACAGCCATTTTTCTAACCAGACGTGGTTAAAATATTTATGATCAATGTCATATTCAATAATTATGATAACTGAAATGCTATATGAAGAAGAGTAAATTTATCCCATACATGAAAATCCCAGCAGGAGTTTTGCTTGCTAGCACTAAAGGCTTGGCCTGGCCCATCACTACAGGGCTCTATTTGGTTTCGGATATGGTCCTGGCACTTGCCTTTGAACCGATTCTTCGTCTTCTCAAAGCGCTGGGGAGGAGAGTCCCGTTTCTAGGTCGTTTCAGCGCTAAATTAAAGGCTGCAACGACTCGTAGCGTGGCACATTACAGTGGCACCGGCGCAGGCCCTCTTTCTCTTGTAATTGATTTCCTTCGGAGTGGATCCAATGACAGGTCGCGCCCGGCGCTTGCTGCAGGCCACGGATTACTTACCGGCTGGGCTTTTGCCATAGCAGGAGACATGCTCTATTTCGCTGTAATCGCGCTCACGACTTTGCTCCTTAACTCGTACTTTCGAGAACCAAACTCTACAATGCTGATCGTTCTTGGTGCGATGTTTGGCGTGCCCATATTGGTACGCCATTTTCGATCCCCACAAAGTGCTATAAGATAAGTATTTAGCAATATTATATACTTAAGGCATCTGTTTAAAATTGAAAGGAAGATTAATGACCAAAGCCGACCTCGTTGGAAAAATCATAGATGGTATGGGCTGCACCAAGCTGGAAGCAAAAGATTTCGTTGAATCAGCCCTTGCCCTCATCAAACAGACCCTCGAATCAGGCGAGAATCTGAAAATAGCCGGATTTGGCAGCTTCATCGTGAATAAAAAGAAAGACCGTCGTGGCCGTAATCCCCAGACAGGAGAGGCCATCATCATTGAAGCCCGTCGAGTAATCTCATTCAAACCATCGCGCATTCTCCGTGATGCAATCAATGAATAGATTTATGCCACCAGCATCCACAAGAGCCAAGGATCTGAATACCCAGCTGTCGTGATCCCGCTCGCCATGCAGCACTATACTCTGTTGGAACGCAACCTGATATACACAGCCGTAACCAGGGGCAAGAAACTGGTAACGATTATTGGTCAACCAAAGGCTTTGGCAATGGCTGTCAAGAACCGGAAGTCGAATAAACGTCTGACAAAGCTGGCAGCGAGGATATCAGAATCTGGCTGAAAGTGAAGTAAACGGGTAAAAGCGAACATCTCAGGACGGCAACTATCCGTCACAAGCCGGTTCCACCTGAGTAATAAAGTGACTTAACGGAAAAGATTATAGAAATGAATGCTCTTAAAGACCTGATTTATCATGACAAAATAAAACTCCCCTCTCCACCAAGCATAGCCTTGCGTTTGTTGGAAGCGATCAAAAAAGAGGACTTTTCGTTCACCGAAATTGCCGAAATAA
>JACAAY010000227.1 GCA_013377095.1 Desulfuromonadales bacterium | reverse complement strand
GCAACGGCACCGGCTATCGTGGACGCTCGGCAATCGTCGAACTCCTTGAACTGAACGACCAGATCCGCGATCTGGTAATCAGAAAAGTGCCGGCGACCGAACTCAAGCAGGCGGCGCGCGATGCGGGAGTTGTTTTTCTGCGTGATTCGGCAGTGGAAAAATTGATCGAAGGGGATACCACCCTCAAAGAGATCAATCGCGTCACCTTTGTCGAGTGACGGAAATGGACTGACTGACCATGCGGCTTACCGGTAATCTGTTCAGAAGAAAATCAATCGGGGTTGAGATCAGCCCCCAGGGAGTGGCCTTTGCCCTGATGGGAGGTACTGCTGCATCCCCTCGTCTCGAGCGGGTGGCAGCCCGACCATTTGCTCCCGGTGTCGTGCAGGCTTCCCTGCGTGAGCTGAATATCCTCGATACCCAGGCTTTTGGAGAACGTTTGGCCGAGGCCCATGCCCTGCTGCTCCACAAGGGAACCCGTCTCTCGGTGAGCCTGCCGGACGTGGTGGGCCGTGTACTTTTGATGGATGTGGAGGGGCGCTTCAAGAACCGTAACGAGGCGCTTGACATTATCCGCTGGAAACTGAAAAAAAGCATGCCGTTCGATGTCAGTGATACCCATCTTGATTATCAGCAGCTGATGGTCAGGGAAAACAATGACATGGCGTTGCTGGTAACTCTGGTTTCACGCACCGTCATCGGTCAGTATGAAGATCTGATGGTTGCAGCCGGTTTTTCCCCGGCCCGTATCGATTTGAATAGCTTCAATTTTTACCGCTCATTTGAAAAGCGACTGGCGCTACTGGAAAATTATGCGCTTGTTTCCTTCTACAATGGGTCGCTCTCCATTATGGTTGTCAGTGAAGGTCTGCCCGAATTTATCAGAATCAAGTGCCTTCCCGGTACATTGGCCGATGATAACCGCGTTTTCCGGGAAATAAGCAATTCTCTGCTGGCCTATCGGGAACGCTTTCCGGAGCGTGCGTTGCACAAGGTGGCCTGTATTGCCGCGCCGGATGTGGCCCGCGACTTCTGCGAAATGGTGGCCGAGGCTTCAGCAAACGAAACGATGCTGCTGGAAGTGAAGAGCGCTGTGAAGCCGTCCGAGTACGCTCCGGCGGATCAGGAAACCCTCTTTCCGTTTACCGTTGCCATTGGCGCCGCCTTGAGGTACCTGTGATGCGTTTTACCATCAACCTTGCCACGAAGACATACCTGGATCATCAGCTCATCAACAGGGGTCTGATCATTTCCCTGCTGGTTCTGGTGATGCTGTCGGCCTGGAAAGTGGTCAGTTTCTGTGGAAATATGGGGAAACAGGAACGACTCAGGGCAGATATCGCCTCCCTGGAGGAACGCCTGAAGAGTCGTTCAGCCGGAGTTTCCGAGCAGGAATACAGCAGCCAGCAGAAAACGATCCGTTTCTATAACGAAATAATCGAGCGAAAGAGCGCCAACTGGCTCTCATTGCTGGAACAGTTGGAACGCGCCACCCCGGAAGGAATTGCGCTGGCTTCCCTGGCTCCTGAAAAAAAAACCGGCATACTGAAAATTGAAGGTCGTGCCAGGAATTTTGGCCAGGTGCGCACCTATCTGGAGCGTCTTGGAGATTCGAAGGCCTTCACGGATATCCTGCTGTTGTCCCATGCTGACCAGGTGGTGGGTGAAAAGGGACATGGCGTGCGTTTTACCATTTCCTGCCGGACGGTGAAACAATGAAAGAGGCCCTGCTGGAAATCCTGCGCCTCAAGAAGCGACTGCTGATCGCCCTGGGTCTGCTTGTTCTGCTGACAACGGCTCTTTTTGTTGCGGTGGATGGATATCAGGCACAGAAAATAGCAGTTGACCAGTTGAAGTGGGGCGAACTGCGCCGCCAAGTTGCCGGCGTTGGGCGCAGGGATGTGTCAGCCACCTACAGGCAGGGCAAGGCCGATCTGGAAACGCTTCGAAGCAGGATACCGACCAAACGCCAGTTCCCGCGGCTGTTGGGCGATATACTCGAACAGGCCGCATCCAGTGGGGTAACCACCGGACCCATAACCTATAAACCGCACGTGGTCAAGGGCGAGAACCTGTTGACCTACGAGCTGAGCCTGGGTGTCAGCGGCGGGTATGCAGCCAACAAGAGCTTTCTGGCAGATCTGCTCAAAAACCGTGATCTCCTGATTGTGGATGAAGTCAGTATGACAAACAGCGATCAGTTCGAGGAAAACGTGACCATGGATCTTCGTCTGACGATCTTTCTGCGGGAGGACGTGTGAACCGCCAGAAAGTGATCCTCTTTAGCCTGCTGGTCGCTCTGGCTCTGGCCATCATGTGGGGGTATGCCCGGATTCCTCGTCAAAAGAGTGTCACTGCGCTGAAGTATGCACCTGGACAGCAGGCTTCCTCGGCTGTGCGGAGTAAGACCGGTTCGAATTCGCCAACCGCCGAGAACCGGACGATGGACAGCCTGCGACTGGATCTTCTTGACCGGGAACCACCCGATTTCAAAGGTTATCGACGCAATATTTTTAAACCTGTTTTTGTGGATGAAATCAAGCAGGCCAAACTGAGGGAGGCTGCCGTGAAACGCCGTCCCCCTCCACCGCCTCCCCCTCCGCCACCGCCGCCGGTTGTTCCGGCGGTCACGGAAAAACCCCGGCTCGAACTGGCCAAGTTCACCTTTCTGGGG
>JACAAY010000226.1 GCA_013377095.1 Desulfuromonadales bacterium | reverse complement strand
CCCGGATCAAGCTAAAGAAGCTGTATCCGAATTTATAAATGTTACGTGGTACTAGCTGTTTCCGTTGAGTATGAGGTGCATAGAACATTTGCATTGCTGAGAAGCAATATGTTACCGAACCACATGGTGCCTGAGGTTGTAAACAATCTGCTAGGGCGAAATACCACCATCGAAGATGTAGGCGTATTATTGTCACAAGCCATAAGCCAGTACATAGCGTTGAACGAGAGCAAGTGGAGCATCAAGACCAAGATGGAGAACGAAAGCTCCTTTAATCTGCTGCTAGAGGTTATAACCGATGTGCCATTGCAGGCGGTAACAAGAAAAATGGTATTAGATTGCCGTGATACACTTAGCCGACTACCAGGAAATATACCAAAGTTTTATAAGGGGTTAAAAGTAAAAGAGGTGCTCGAAATAAAAGACATTGTTCCAATGAGTGTGACAACAGTGAACAAACACATGATAAGGTTGAGTTCATTGCTGAAAACCAGTGTAATATTCCATGAGCTTAGTCACGCTACCGGCCACAGCAACAGGCTTGCCCGTAAGAGCATACTGGAACCTTCTTGCTTCGGATCTCATGAATACAGCAAAGAGGAGTTGGTAGCAGAGATGGGTGCGGCATTCCTCTGTGGTCATGCCGGTATAGATAATATTACAATCAACAGCAGTGCAGCATATATAGCAGGTTGGCTCAAAGCATTGAAGAATGACAAGACACTACTGATACATGCAGCAGCACAGGCACAGAAGGCCAGTGACTATGGGAGTGAAAACACTCAAAGAGCTTCACTGTGATCAAATGACCATCGCTGTCAAGGCCCTGGAAGCAAAGTCGAAGAATGGAGAAAAGTCGGCCAGCAAGGTAACCGAGATAACCACCGCCCTGGCTGCCCGACGGATCCCCTTCAAGATGGAAGAATCAACCGGAGAGGTGCATGCCACACCGTCCTACCAGGACGCCCCCTCCAAGGAGTTTCTCAAGGCAAAGGGTTTCAGATGGAATTCCTCCGGCAAGGCCTGGGTCTACAGGGAAGCTGCCTGATCTGATCCCAGCATAATTGGTGCATCGCTGAAACCTGACTCATAGATCACCCACCACCAACCCCCAGGGGGAGACGAACTCCCTTTCCGGGGGGTGCTCTGTCTCCCCCTTGGTCAATCCCGAAAGGAGACAGAAGAGATGAGCAAACTGGTATCCTTCAACACCCAGGCACTTCTCAAGCTGGAACAGGGCAACACCAAAAGCCTGGACGACTTTTCACGGCCTCGCAACCAAATGGCAACCGCTTCCGAAATCTGCGGATGCCACCGCAAGGTAACCCTGCAGATAAAGTTACCCGCGTTACCCTCAGCCAAGGAGCTGCGCCAGAAACGCAGGGGACATATCTTCGAGATCGACCAGGCCGAGCGTTTCCGGGTGATGGGATTTAAGGAAGTGCTACCCGCGGAATTCCCGACAGCAACCGGACCCTGTTTCACCCGCCAGCTGGTCGTCGAACACCCTGATCAACCGATCGGCTCACATCTCGACTTTGTCATCAAACACAAGGACAACTCAATCCAGATCATCGAATGCAAGACTACCAACGGCATACCGGTGGAACCCTACGGTGTCCGGCCCACAGGGACCAGGAGATCCCCCTGGAGGTAACCGAGCGTGTCGCCGAGTACGAATGTCTCGACCGGAGAAAAAAGGACCTGGAGAAAACCCTCGACCCGCTCAAGAAGGAACTGATCGCCTTCTTCGGCAAGAGATTCCAGGGTGTCACGGAAGACGGAATCGCCGTGACGACCACAACCATCGCAGCGGGTGAAAACGTTGACGCATCAATGCTCAAGGCGGATTTCCCGGATGTGTACAAAAACTGCAGCAGGCCCAAGGCAGGCTACACAAAACTTGAAGTCAGGAAGCTCCCGGTGCAGCCACTGGCGAAAGCTGCCTGAAAACTCAATTAACCTTCAACCCCCTGGGGGCGGACTCTCTCCCCCTGGGGATGGTCCGTCTCCTACAAACGAAAGGAGAATGACCATGGAAGGAATGATGCTGCACCGCGGTGCAATCGAAGTGAAACGGCACGACCTGGACCTGATTGAACTGCCCGAAGAGACCGAGAGTTACCAACCGGTAAGCCACTATCAGCTGACCGACCGGCTCCTGACCATCAGTAGGGACATCCTCACCGATTACTGCCTGGTGGGGGAGAAGTACGCCCTGGCCCGTCAGGGACAACAGATGTTCGCCATGCTCCAGTTCAAGAAGGAGGAAGCGGACCTGGGACTCTGCATTGCTTACCGCAACAGTTATGACCGCTCCATGAGTGTCGGCATGGCCATCGGCGCCAGCGTATTCATCTGCGACAACCTTGCTCTCACCGGCGATATTGCCGTGATGAGGAAACACACCAAGAACGTCTGGACCACCCTGGAAGACCTGGCCATATCCACCATCTACAGAAGCAAGAAAAACTACCGCACAATCCAGGTTGCAGCCGACCGGATGGGGGAAATCCCCTTTTCCGATGCCGACGCCTTCTCAACCCTGGGCATCCTCTTTGGTCAGGACATCCTCAGCCCGCGCCAGATCCCGGTTGTACGGGACGAATGGCTGCGGCCACGTCATGAGGTATTCCGGGATCGGAGCGCCTGGTCGTTCTACAACGCCTGCACGGAAGCCCTGAAGAGCTGCCCGCCCAACGCCATCATGGAAAAGCATATCAGGCTCCATGACGAGATGG
>JACAAY010000225.1 GCA_013377095.1 Desulfuromonadales bacterium | reverse complement strand
CACGATCCCCCGTAGAACTCGATCCCAAGGATCGGGTCCCGCGGGGGATTTTTGTTGTAGAGGGGGGCGGATCCTTGGTGTCAAAGAAATAGAAGGAAATTATTTATCGGAAACGGTATACTCTTTTCGAAGTCGAGGATAGCGATGCACGAATTATCGATTATGCAAAATGTTGTAAAAATATGTGAGGACAATGCCCAAGGAAAGCAGGTAAAATCTGTGACTCTTGAGGTGGGTGAACTTTCCGGGATTATCCCCGATGCGCTGGAGTTCTGCTTTGAATCATGTACAAAAGGTACACTCCTTGATGGTGCACAATTGATAATTAATATCATTTCCCCGAAAGTACGCTGTAATGGGTGCGGAGCTATATTCAGTGCAAAGGCCTATTATGATTCGTGCCCCGAATGCAAGGGTTTTGACATTGAGATCCTTTTTGGAGAAGAACTACGGGTAAAAGAATTGGAGGTTTTATAAAATTATGTGTACGACATGCGGCTGCTCCCCTGCGGGAGATCATTCTCACGATCATGAACACTCACACGGCGTAGAGGGAAGTCATAAACACGGCGATGGACATCACCACCATCATACCCACGAGCAAGAATCGAGTAGTGAAAACACCAATAAGATATCAATAGAAACCGATATTCTTGATCGAAACAATCGATTGGCAGCAGGAAATCGTGCCCTGTTTTCGCGTCAGGAGGTCTTTGTCTTAAATTTGGTAAGTTCCCCAGGTTCTGGCAAAACAACCCTTTTGGAAAGAACTCTTCGGGAATTATCGTCTACAACTAGTTGTGCGGTGATTGAGGGTGACCAGCAGACGGATAATGATGCCGTCAGAATCGCCGCAACCGGGGTGAAGGTCAAGCAGATCAATACCGGCGCAGGGTGTCATTTGGATGCTCATATGGTTTTGCATGCAGCTGAGGATTTTGATCTCGGTAACCTTGATCTTCTGTTTATTGAAAATGTTGGTAATCTCGTCTGCCCTGCATCCTTTGATCTGGGTGAAAATCATAAGGTTGTTGTTCTCTCCGTTACCGAGGGGGAGGACAAACCACTTAAATACCCGCACATGTTTCATGCGGCAGATGTGATGTTGCTTAACAAAACTGATCTTCTTCCCCACCTTACATTTGACGTTGAAAAATGCTGTGAAATGGCGCGCAGGGTAAATCCGGGTATCAAAATCATCCAGTTATCGGCACAAACCGGGGAGGGGATGGATCTTTGGTACGGATGGCTCGCTGAAGGAATTCAAAAAGCTAAAATGAAATAACTTGGCCTCAATGCACAGGAATCGTGCATTGCTCAGAAAAAGAGGAGGCTGTTCTTGCCTAAAGATCCGATGGAGAGGATCAGAGTTGAAGTAGAAGGTATTGTTCAGGGTGTAGGCTTTCGACCGTTTATCTTCAGATTGGCCAGCAGACATGACATAAGTGGATGGGTTAGAAATACCCCTGCGGGGGTCCTTCTGGAAGTTGAAGGTGCGGCATCAACCTTGACTTCTTTTTTGCATGATATGTCAGCGGAAGTCCCTCCTCTTGCTGTAATCACTTCGGTCAGCAGTAAGAAGGTTACAGTTGTAGGTTCCATTGGATTTGAAATCCTAGCAAGTGTTGGTGGAGAGAATAACGCACAAATATCACCAGATTGCGATGTTTGTGACGATTGTCTGAAAGAGCTTTTCGATCCCCATGATCGTCGCTACCTCTACCCTTTCATCAATTGCACTAACTGTGGACCCCGCTATTCGATCATAACCGGAGTCCCCTACGACCGGCAGTTCACCACCATGGAGCATTTCACCATGTGTGCTGACTGCCGTGCCGAATATGAAGATCCTTTACAGCGGCGTTTTCACGCACAACCAAACGCCTGTCCGGTTTGTGGTCCACAGATCATTCTGGTTGACCGCATGGGGCGCTCTGTCAAATCTCAAAGCGAGTCGAATCACAATTCATTCCTGAAGACAGCTATTAATCTCCTGCATGAAGGTGGGATCCTTGCGGTCAAGGGTACTGGGGGCTACCACCTGGCGGTCGACGCATGTAACGACACCGCGGTGATGAAGCTTCGCCAACGCAAGCAGCGAGATGAAAAACCTTTTGCCCTTATGGTGGCCGATCTTGATCACATTGAAAAAATTGTCTGGTGTAACGATATTGAACGACGACTGCTGTGTGGGCCGGAACGCCCCATCGTGCTTCTTCCGAAGCGGAACGCTAACCCCATTGCAGCGTTGGTTGCGCCGGCCAACGGATATTTTGGGGTTATGCTCCCGTCCACCCCTCTACACTACCTCCTCCTAAAGAATAACTTTACCGCCCTGGTGATGACCAGCGGCAACCTGTCCGACGAGCCGATTGCATTCAAGGACGCCGAAGCCAGAAATCGCCTTGCGGATATTGCCGATATGTTCTTGACTCACGACAGGGAGATCCATACTCGCAGTGATGATTCAGTTATAAGGGTCTTCCAGGGAAATCCGCTTTTTTTGCGCCGATCACGGGGATACGTGCCGCGTGCCATCCGCTTGCCACATGCCCAGCCGAGTGTGCTGGCAGTTGGTGGAGAACTCAAGACAGCGATCTGTCTCACTCGCAATGACCGTGCGGTCATGAGCCAGCATATTGGCGATCTGAAAAACAGCGCCACGCTCAATTCACTGGAAGAGACCGTAACGCATCTTGAGAATATCCTGGATATACAGCCAACAGTGGTCGCCCATGATCTGCACCCCGACTACCTGTCATCCGTGTATGCTGCCGATCAAGTGGGTGTGCCTCACGTAGCCGTGCAGCAC
>JACAAY010000224.1 GCA_013377095.1 Desulfuromonadales bacterium | reverse complement strand
GGGAGCAGCCGGTAGAAATCCTCGTCGCGGATATAAATCAGGAATATTTTCATAATTGACGGTGTCCCCTTATGAGTGTTGCAGTTGTAAACGTTTGTCTCGCTCCCTTTACAACAGAAAGGCATGGCTGACGCTCTGTACGAGAGAGAAAAATGCGTCTCTGTCGCTGGTACTGGTAGTGTTTTGGCAACAAATGTGCCGAAGGTATCCGTGTCTTCCGGGGGTGTAACAATATGATTGTGCAAGGCAAATGAGAGGGAGAACGTGCGGTGTGAGTTGGAAACCGTCAAAATATCCGCCAGATGTAACAGAACTGTTATATGTGGCGGTATTTTTGACGGGCGAATCAGTCCCTTGTGCTGGTACGGGGTACCCCGCTTAAGATGGGCGATATGTTTGATTTATCTCGCTCGAGCGGCCTTTATCGCTTCTGCTCCCACGGTGGTGGAAATGGTGCTGAAGCTGATGTCCGGTTCTTTTTCAAGCAGTTTCATTACTCCAACCAGAACTCCGAAATGGACGGAGCGCAGGTGGGCGTCAAGATCTTCACGGGTCTTCCACTCTTCCTTGAAGAAAATACTGTTTTCAGCCTCCACATCCACGTAGCAGTTGCAGCTTATACAGCCCTGCTTGCGCCGAATCGGGGTGAGAAGCGCTTTAAACGTTTGAAGAACTTCTTTCCATTTTTCGGGTGGCACCGTTAACTTGATAGTGGCGTCGATCATGGGTATTTTCCTCGTGAGAAACCAAGTGTGGTTACAGGGTACATCGCAACTTGCGTGCCGGAGAAAACCTGTGGGCTCTGAAGTTTTAAGTGGCTGTTATTGCATAGTAATGCAGGAGGAGAGGTGAGGGGGATAGGGAAAACCGTCAAGGGCAACCGTCAAATGCAACATAACCGCCATAAATGGCGGGCGGATTGCCGGTGGCGGGCGTACAGGTTACGGTTCAGTTACTTGAATTCCAGCTTGTAAAAGAGATCAGCACCGCTTTCGCTGCCGGTCTGGGTTTCAATCTGCCAGTGCTTGGAGATGTCATAGCGTAATCGAAACAGGTTGCTTCCGGTAAACAGTGATTTGCCGTAACTGATATAGATCTCCGGGGTCAGATATTTGCCCACGGTGAGCATTGTCTCGGTGACACCGGTCTGTTGGGTTGTTGGCAGGGAACCGGGAGGGGTAACCTGGAGCGGTTTGTACCCCATGGAATTGGTGGTTCCGCCGATACCGCCCTGAATCTCCAGGGTACTCAAGCCCAGGTGATTTCTGATCTGATCAAACAGAACAGACGCCTGGCTGGTACTGAGCAGCGCCCCGGCAGCCTGGGCCACGAGACTGGCCTGCGCGCCGCTGCTGCCGAGCGGATGACCGAGTACGATATACGCCAGTACATCCACGTCCGGCATGGCAGGCTCGGAGTAGAGCTTGGTAACCGGTTTCTGGAGCGTTCCCGAAACCGTCACGCCGGCTCGCACATCGCCAATGGTACGCAGAGCCAGAAAGTCCAGGGAGGGGCGATCAATGGGGACTCCGGCGAAGAAGAGACGTCCACGGACGATGTCAAGATTCACTCCATAGGTCCGGTATTTCCCTTTGACCACCTTGATTTCGCCAGAGCTGGTAATCCTGTCGAGACTGCTGAGTGACAGGTCCATTGCCCCGCCCAGTTGGGCGTCGATTCCCGCAACCTTGACAAAGACACGGTCGCCGATCATTACCCGGATCCGGGCGTCCAAAACCAGGGGGGAACTCTTCTTTGAGACTGGTGCGACTCTTCCCTCCACAATCACATCACTGCTCGGCGTGATACCGGTACGGGCCGTCGTTCCGACGATGCGTAGCTCCGGCAGACGCAGTTCACCTCGCAGGGTAAGTTTTTCAGGCGTCCCTTCAAAGCTGAGGTTTGGTGTGCTCAGCATTTGAAGTTCAGGAAAATAGATGGTTTGAAAGTTTTCGCCAACCAAGGTGCCCTTGTAGCCGGTAACCCGCCACCCATCCAGGGTGATCAGTGCTGTGCCCTCCATATGACCGGGGCCGGAGACCGCCCGGAAGGAGTCGATGCGGATCAGATTCTTTTCCAGGCGTGCCGCGAGCTGGACGTCCTTCAGGTGAATACCCGCGGTGGGCAGATAGGCGCCGGCCTTGGCCAGTCCCAGCGTGCCTCCGATCTGCGGTGTATCCCAGGTCCCGCTGATGGCAAGTTCGCTGTTCAGCTCGCCGAAGCTTTCCTGGACCAGCCCGGGAAACAGGGCGGTGATGATTCCCTTTTCCTGGAGTTGCCCGACCAGCGCTATCCGCACAGGTCCCTTTGGATTGGCGGCCAGCGGGTAATGCGCCGGAATCGGCAGTTGGAAGGTTGCCCGGGCTTGACCGTGCTGGGCCATGGTCAGGGAAAGGTCGCCGCTGAGCGTATCTCCCCTCCAGTTACAGGTGGCGGTTGCCGTCTTGAAGGTCAGGTTCAGCTCTCCGTCAGGCCTTTTGCGGTGCACAGTTCCCCCGGAAAGCACGGCAGTGCCGTCCAGTTCAAATCGTTGCCCTGGCAGCGTGATCCCGTTTACCCGACCGCTGATGAGCCCTTCAAGAACGGTGTCAGTGGGGAGCCAGGGCTTGAGCAGCGCCAGGTCGATCCCGCTCAATTCAGCTGTCAGTTTCCCTTTCTCAGGCATGGCCAGGCTCAGCGGTGCGGTTGAAATGAAGCTCCCCTTCAATCTGCCGCTTGCTGCCGTAATCAGGTCAATACCTGCCTTCAGCCCCTGTTCACCACCGTCAACGGTAATCTGGCTCCTCTGGAGCATTATGCTGCGCCCCTGTCCGGTGAATATTCCGCTGCCTGAAGCGCTGCCTGACAGGTTGAGCCGCTTC
>JACAAY010000223.1 GCA_013377095.1 Desulfuromonadales bacterium | reverse complement strand
TGCCCCAGGATCTTGCGGGTCTTGGAAATAATCTTCTGCATCCCCGGATCACCCAGCTCCAGCTCCTCCAGCAGCGGTCTCCGCTCCGCGACAGGAACCGCCGCCTGGATTTGGGTAGACTGTTTCCCGGTCAACGGCAACCCCTTCGAAGAAGGGATCAGTCTCGTTTTCCCACGGCAGAAGGTGGTAATGCCGTTGCAGGTGCGAAGTTCCTGCACCGGCCGCGGAAACTGGCCCGGCTTGTCAAAGATGGCTGCCAGGGGGGCATTGAACAGCGATGAGAAGGTATGCAGTTCTGCCTGATAACGATCCATATCAAGATGCTGGAGCGCGTTGCGATTGACTGCCAGCACACGCCCATCCTGGGAAAAAACGATGATCCCCTCATACATGGTTCCCACGAACTCGGGGCGGACATGAAAATGGAGTACGAGGTCATGTTCGAAACCGCTTGAAAACATCTGGTTTTCGATCTGCTGGATTGAGATCCGCACCAGCGCCATGGTGTGCGGCTGGTGTAAGCGCCCATCGCCGGACACATCCAGAACCCCCAGAATCCTTCCAAAAGGATCAAATATCGGGGCAGCCGAACAGGTCATAAAATGATTGCTGGTAATGAAGTGCTCGGCGCTGTGCACCACCACCGGCTCCTGTTCGATCAAGGCGGTTCCTATGGCGTTGGTGCCACGGATCCCTTCGGACCAGATACCGCCCGGCAGCAGCGACACTTTTCGGGCCTTGCCCAGAAAATCGGGATCACCAAAAGAGTGCAGCACAACACCAGAGGCATCGGCAAGCAGCACCTTGCTGGAAGTATGGATGATCTGTTCATACAGATTTTCCATTACCGGCAAAGAGAACGACATCAGTTCCCGGTTCTCCTCCTTGACACAGCCCAGTTCCTTGCTATTCAGCAGGGGAATCTCCCTGGCTTCGTCCTCAGCTGAAACACCGTTGATAACCGAACGCTGCCAGGAGCGGACGATGAACTCCGGCACCAGGCCGACGGGAACCGTGCCCTGGTTGAAGAAAAAATGCCGTGCACGTTTGATCTTGACCAGACTGACAAGAGGGAACTTGTTCAACTGTTACTCCCCATGAAGTGTTGTGTAGCCCCCTATATAGCAGAAAGCGTGCCCAAAAACAACAGTTCTAATGCTTTTCAAGGTAAAATAGCCCTTTATTCACAGCCGTTTGATTACAATCACCCAAGCATGTTTCAAAGTGTGACACATGTGACAGCTGTCACAGCCACGGTTACACTTTCAGAGCGACTCAGTGTTATCAATACAGCACCATAACACTCACAACCGGATCGCTATACAACAGATCAATGTGTCAGCGTCTTCAGCTAACTATCTAAGTATCAGCGGAAAAGCCGTTAGCGCACACAAGCATACAGCGGCGCCCCACAAAACAAAAAAATAACATCGTTTTTATGGCATGCATCATGCTTTATTTGACAACGATACACATTGATCAGCATAACCCGTTCTATTCATTACAGCCGCACACCACCCCAAAAGGAAAGAATCAATGACGCTTCACGCAGCCCACAGACCGGCCAATCGGCGCCTTCCACAGCAAACACCCGCTCCGGACTCCTGGAAAAAATCCCTGTCCGAGATGCTCCAAAACCTGCATATCATCCCCGGAAACTTCAACGGAAAGGTTGTTGTTTCATTCAAGGATGGCGGCGTCAGCTACCTTGAAAAATCAGAAACATTCAAGTAATTAACCAATATATTCACACAATCTGAATGAGGAGAAACAATGTCTCAAAAAACATGCGCAACCTGTGGTGTAGTGGTAGATCCGGATGATTATAACGTCAAGCAATGTACTGAATGCGGTTCCTGGTATTGTTACAAGCACCTCGGGCAGTACAAGACACAGTGTATTCCGTGCAAGACCTACTCGCTCAAAAATCTGTATGGCCGCTGAAAACCAAAATCAACAAGGAGTAACTTCGTGAAAGTATGTTTTCCCGTGACAAGCAACAACGGTTTGGATAGCGCTCTCTACGGTCATTTTGCATCAACACCGCTGTTCTTGATCCATGACACCGAAACCGGGCAGAGCAGCTTCATACCAAATTGCGATGAAAAAAACCCCTATGGGGGCTGCAACCCGTTTAGTGCCCTCAAGGGACAGCAACTGGATGGCATCGTAGTCGCCGGTATTGGTGATGAATCGCTGCGCATGATGAACATGTGTGGCTTCAAGGTCTTCCAGGCGGAAATTGAGGGTCTTGTCGAGAATGTGGCGCAATTTGAAAAAAATAACTTGAATGAAATTTTTGTCCAAAACAGCCACCTGGAGGGCAGATGCTCTGACGGAGATGGCGAACCACACACATGCAACCACAGTCACGATCATGACCATGATCAGCACGAACAGGATCTCTGCGCAAAAGAGCAGTGTGACACCGGCAATTGCAATCAGGCGCACTGCAGCTAACCGGTTATCTTTAAAAACCTGAATTAGGCGCTCACTTCGTCCCCTGCCCCTGGCAGGCCACACGAAACCCGCATTGCATACCGAATACATCGGTAGTGGTGCGGGTTTTTTGTTTTTAAGAAGCAGGGCACCCATCTTAAACGATTCACGAAAGGCGCACAACCATGATGAAAGAAATACCGGTCCAGGATGCTGTCGGGCTCGTTCTTTTTCACGACATCACCCGCATAGTTCCGGGTGAATTCGCCGGCCGGGCCTTTAAAAAAGGGCACATCATCCTGGAGGATGATATCCCCAAACTCCTCAATCTCGGCAAAGACAACATCTATGTTCTGGATCTTGAGGAGGGCTATATCCACGAAAACGATGCGGCCCAGCGGATCGCCAGGGCGGTATGCGGCAACGGCA
>JACAAY010000222.1 GCA_013377095.1 Desulfuromonadales bacterium | reverse complement strand
GATGACGACCCAGACATACTGCTGCCGCTATCTTGTTCTGGGAAATTTTTATTAAATCCAACCCATACAGCAGGAAGCCACCAGAATCCCCCTCCACCAAATTTACTCATGTCATTGAGGACTGCCAGATGCCCGCCCTTGGCCTTACATGCCTTTTGGGCTTCCTTCCACGTCAGACTCTCATGGAAAACATAATAGTGATGACCATACCTTACAACCGCATCTGCTGGCCAAGGAGTGATGCCCTGTGATGCCTGACCTTGCTTTGGCACAACCGGAGCCTCACTGGGCTCAGACTCGACAGATGGAGTTTCCGATATCTGTTTAACGCCCTGCTTAACTCTTATGGTTGAGGACTGACTACCGCCACGACTGTTTTCCTGAACATGTGGCCACGACATTGTCGAAGTCTGGCCGCTCGTCTGAGTTAAACCCATGATCGAAACCAGCATCATCGTCACTGCTATTGTCTTTTTCATTGTCATGCCCTTTCATTTGCCCGCTCCATTACATTTTGGTGTGTGAGTCGGAACCGACAAAGAAAGAGGGCGTGGATTACGACGAACCCCACGCCCCGACTGGGTACAGCCAAGCACCCTGAGTAGACATGAAAATCCGAAGAACCCACGCCCAAAGGCATGGATTCTCGGTTAACCATCTACTCGATAAAATTTTGGCTGTTTTAGTCGAGACAGTTCCGAGAAAATTATATTATTTTGTTATCACTTTTCTAATATTACAGGTCGTATCCCTCGCATTCATTCGCCAGACTAACTGACGATCACTTCTTAATTTCAAAAAACACATCCCGTTTATAACCCCATTGTCGGGTCCTGTCTATCGGGGAAACTCTGAATATTCACAGGCGACACTTCTTCGCCTTCGCCCACCCTCACCAGACCTGTTCACGAGGGTCAAAGCGGGATCATCATCCCTCGTGAATCGACCCAACTTTCAGCCCGACCGTATCAAGGGCGGATCGGACGGCTTCTCCTGATACGGCATCCAAGACAAAGAATGAGCGCCGCCTCTTCGAGATCAAGTCTCCAAGGTATTTTTCCAACCGCATGAATACTACAGATCCATCCACCCGAGGGTCGCCGCTGGCCAGTTTCGAAACCAGAGACCGTGACACCCCAGCAACCTTGGCGGCATCACTAATGGAAATATCAAACAAGCGCAGGATGGCATCAAGTCTCATGCGATTTGTGTTCATGGGATCTCCTTCTCTGGGGCCGTCAAGGCGGGCTTCGGGACGTCTGGCAATAATTTGACAGGGGGACAGGGTATATCACGTTGTATCACGCCTCCTGCCCGCTCCTGCGAGCCTCTGGATCGACTACAATTGACAGTCAGATCAGCATTTTGGGATTCCTTCATACCTTTACATTGCGCCTGAAGTTTAAAAATACGGTTCGCTCATCACCTTTTTGGAGGGGATGGGCCGGATCTCAGGTTGAGACAGGGTACCACCCATGCCAATAGTCCTCACTTTTGCCATTCTGGGGTAACAAACTCATGGTTTCATGCCTCACCAGACGATTCCTAAAAGTTCTTTGTCACATTTACAGGAGCCCGAAGTATAATGAACCATGGATAATTGTGTTTTATCCGCATTAAAAAAGGAAAAAGGAGATAGAAAGATGACATCTGCAAAAACTGAAGAAATTTTTTCATATTTTGAAAATCCTCACCAAATCCACTTTTTCTTCCCGACACCTACTCCTGATGGCTGGAGATGTTCGTATAAGGATAATTTGATTTTTATCAATTGATGTATGGAGACACTACAGGAGATTAAAATGGACATACAGACAGTCAGCACGAAAAGCACCCAGTTGGGATCGTTTCTGGTCGCAAGAGGACATAAAGTCCTAAAGACACAGCAGGTTGGAATTTCCACCTTTTTCTTTTTTACCGATTCGTCCGCACTTTCATCCGATGTTGCGGCATTACGATTTGGAGATGACAAGGTGTCTGCAAGAGCTCTTTTCGATGCAAGGACCTATCTTCTGTCCTTGATCCATGACGGCGGAGGATTATGCCGATGATGAATTCACCCCTTTCCCTCCGCACCTTTTATTTTCAGGAGTCGAAAACAACTCACACCCATCGTGACGGTAACGATTTACACCCAAACACCCCAGTCACCTACAATCTACCATCCGCACACTCCTGTATTTGTATTTATGTAAGGGGACATATGGGAGTTGGATAAGAGGGAGTTGGAGAGGGTAGAGATGGATAATATTTGAAATATTTAAATACAGATTCAAATGGAGATAGAAAATGCCGATTACATACACGCATGCAGTTCATAGGATTAAAAACCTTTCCATAACTCTTGCACATCCCTTCTTTGACAGAAAAAGACCTTACAAGTGTAAATGTTCAGGCTATCCCATTAAACTCTGCTCCATTTGCCTTAAGTTGTATGTACCAATTCTTGGGTATTACTCCGTCCCTTTTCGATGGGTTGGAATTTCTCCACGAGTATGTGGGTCATTTCTTGATGTTGTCGGAAGTCCAAACCTTGACCAGTGTAATGAGCTTCTCAAGGCATGGGACGTGTCTGATGATTCAATTATGGAAGAAGGGATCAGAAGTATTGAGCAGTTCGTTCTGCTGGATCGTAGCCTTGTTCCAGTTCTCATCAATACCCTTCGTCGGTATCTCATCTTCCCCTGTCCTAACCTACTCCGTGAGAAACCCATCAAGAATGACCCTGACAACGCTCAGGTGTGGTCGGACGGCAGGAAGGCGATACATCTACTGGGGGACCTTGTTGATACCAACCTGCCCAATTTTAACCGTGGTGTGCGTTACACTCTCTCCATCTACTGGATTGATCGCAATCCTGATGATCCTGCCAAGTTCGAGCTGACCATGTTCACACCTGATGGCAAGCGGATTTCGGAAAATGACCTCCCTGTTG
>JACAAY010000221.1 GCA_013377095.1 Desulfuromonadales bacterium | reverse complement strand
CTCAAACTATTTTCAAACTTACCTGACTCAATCGCAATACAAGATATTTTGCAACTTTTATTGTTTGTTTGTAATGTACCAACATTGTTACAACCATACATTCTAATATATTATTATCCTATTATACCTAATACAAATCAAAAGTCAATACCCTGTTTTTTAACTTTTAAATTGAGCCCATTTTAACTTCGAGAATGCACCCACCTCCAGTAATTGTACACGAGAATTAATATTGAAACTGCACCCTTTTTAACTTTGAGAACGCACCCACCTCCTAAATATCCTTCTCCTGCATACGCTGCCGGAACCGGAACGACTCGCCGGTCAGCTCAAGAATGTGCCCATGATGAGTCAGGCGATCCAACAAGGCAGCGGTAAGTCGTTCATCGCCAAAGAGTTGGATCCAGTTGGCAAACTGCAAATTGGTGGTCAAAATCATCGCCGTTCGTTCATAAAGCTCAGAACAAAAAGTAAACAATGCATGCGCACCATTGGGGGTAAAAGGAATAAAGCCCAGCTCATCCAGCACAATCAGGTCCTGTTTGTGAGCCATCGCAATAAAACGGTGAAGACGATTTTCTTCTTGCGCCAGCAATAATTCATTCACCAACCCGGCAGCTGTCCAGAAACGGACGCGGCGTCCCTGGCGGCAGGCTGCCAAAGCCAACGAAATGGCGAGATGTGTTTTCCCCAGGCCGGGATTGCCAATGAAAATTAATGTCTCGTGTTTGGAGATATATTCTCCCCTGGTTAAATCCAGGATGCGCGCCTTGTTGAGACTGGGAAGTGCCGAAAAGTCGAAATCAGCCAGTTCTTTGTTCATGGGAAAATGAGCTGTTTTAATACGGCGTTGGATGCGTTTTTGCTCACGGGTTTGAATCTCATACTCCACCAAAGCCAATAAATAACGGGGATAGTCCAGGTTTTTCTGGGCTGCATCCTGGGCAAAGGATTGGTAATATTGAACAAACGCTGGCAGGTGAAGTTGGTGCAGGTAGGTTTCCAACAAGGAATTGTTTTCCATTATCGCATTCCCACCAATTGCTCATAGATATTTAAATTCACAGGTTGGCAGCCGACATTAGCCAGCTGAGGCAGTTTACTCAAATCCAATGGAACAATTGGAGGTGCGGACATGGCCAGTCTTTGTAATTGGTACATTACACCATCCAGCCCCATCATTCCGCTGGAAACAGCCGCATCTACTGCTCTTTCAATCATGCCGGAAGAATGAGATTGGTGCAGTTTGAGGATTGAAATAAACTCGCGGACGCCCTGTCCTTCCGGCTTGTTCTCCTGCAAACTGCGTAATAAGCGTTCATAACTTGCAGGCCATTTTTTGCGCCATTGGCGGACCGGGATGGCATGTTCAAAGGCTCCCGGGCGTTGTTCAAGCAGGGAAAGATAGTGCATCGGGTCGAAAATATCTTGTTCCCGGCCAAAACACCGGGGATGTGTGGCAATAACCGATTCAAGTGATAAGATCTCTATTTTGAAGGGGTAGGCTCTCAAGACCAATTGCCTGCCTGCATAGGTGTGGGGAACAGAATAACGATTGGTTTCAAAGACCGCCTGGCTGTATGGATTGGCTTTCACGGGCCGGGTGACACAGGCCGGATAGTCCTGTTTAGGTAGGGGCAGTAAATGGGTTTTGTCCAACTTCCATAGCTCAGCAGCTGGCTCTTCTTGCCCACGGATATGCCGGTCTACATCGTTTAAACAGCATTCCAGCAAGCGTTGATTCAGTTCTTCGTAGCTGTTTACCTGGAGAAGGGGCGAGAAAAAGTTGCGCTGGGCATAACCCACGTCACTTTCCACCCCTCCTTTTTCATGCCCTTGCGCTGGGGTGCAGTAACGACTGTCGAAGAGGTAATAACTGCGAAAGGTTTTGAAGGTTTCCTGCTCCTGGCGGTTATGCCCTTCCAAAATCTTGAATACTGCTGTTTTGAGATTGTCATACGTGATCCGGTGCGGCACTCCGCCGTTGAAGTGGAACCCGGATTCGTGGGCTTCCAAAAAAGCTTCCTGTTTCTGAAATGGGTAGGCTTTCACAAACCGCACACGGGAATAATTCAGTCGCATGACAAAAAACTGGACCGTGACCTCTACTCCCCCCAGAATGACAACCGCTTCACCCCAATCCACCTGGGCATCCTGTCCTGCATCAAATTCGAGCGGCAGATAGGCTTTGCCTCCCTCGGTCTTTTTCTTGGTCCGGCAAATGAAGTTGTGCACGGAACCCTCGCAGCCAATATAGCCTTCTGTTTCCAGTATTGTGTATACCTTATGCCCGGTGTACCGTTGTTTTCGAGGGAGCTTTTTGCTTACTTCCAACAATTCCAGTATCCGTTCCTGATAGGATCCCAATATTCCGTCATTTCGAGGCTGGATGATTTGATAGGGGCCGGGGGCTGCATTTTCCAATGCTTTGTGGATCAATCTCCGCCCATGTTTATACTTGCGGCTGATTTCCCTGATGCTGAGCCCTTCGATGTGATATGCCTTGCGTATGCGCTCGTAGTCTTCCACTTTTTTCATCTCCTTGCCTCCGGTTTGATTATGCCGGAGAAGTTATGATTTAAGTGGGTGCACTTTCAAAGTTAAATATTCCCCCAGGTGGGCTCGTTCTAAAAGTTAAAAAACAACTTCGTGCACAAAACGCATATCATCCCCTTGTGGGACTTCGTGAAATGAGATATACGGGTATAAGTTCAGGGTGGCGGTTCGAGCCAACTGATTTATTTTTTTGTTTGATCTGACGCTCTGCATGTAAAAAATGAAGAGCATTTTTTGATTGGAAAGGTAAGAGATGTGTATAATGGATATGTCCCCATGCTGAAAAGGATCCGTTCGCCAGAGGCTGCCCTTCGGGAAAAGCGAACAGACCCTAAATGTCAACAATTGATAGAGAAGACTACGATGAATGCTAAAAAATCCATTTCCGTGTTGTCCATCTATGCCGACACCCATTTTAACCACTAAACTCTATATTCCCCCAGCGCGGGCCAAGGTTGTCCCCCGTCCTCGCCTGATCGAGCGCTTGAACGAGGGCTACCCTCCAGGT
>JACAAY010000220.1 GCA_013377095.1 Desulfuromonadales bacterium | reverse complement strand
TCGCTAATATTTCAACCGGTTGTGGCTAAAAACCCAACTGCGAAAGTTGAGTTATAACAGATAAAAATGGAGTATTTAAGATACCTGGAAAGGGACTACTATTGTTCTCATTTTTGGATGAAATGTCTGTAGTTATCTTCAAAGCGGGTTATGAAATGCGGGAATATGGACCGTGGTCTAATTTCAAGACCAGAACCGGCGGCAGAAATGTTCAGTGGGATGGTGATAATGCTACATTCATGCTGAAGAAATTGAGCTATGAAGAGAGAAAACAGAGAATATTAGGAACACCAGGGATAGGCAATAACAAAGAAGAGAAATTAATCATAGAAATACGTAAAGAGCGCAAAGAACTTGGGAAAGATACTCTTTAACTAATCCTTGCCCAACCACTGGGTGCTGCGGTGAGACCCGCAGACCCCTTGAGCCGTTATAATTGCAGCCATCATCTACATAAACAACCGATGAGTACAGAACCAGATCACAAATATAGCCTTGACATTATATAGCCTGAAGGCTATTTTGGGGACACAGGAACGAATTAAATATCGTGTGGAATGTCGTAACGGTTGAATACTTCGATGATTGGTTTCTGAGCTTGGATGCTTCAGAGCAACAAGATGTGTTGGCCGCCATATTTGTGCTTGAGCAATACGGCCCGACGTTGGGCAGGCCACACGTTGACAGCCTCAAAGGTGCTGACAAGGTAAAGAACCTGAAAGAACTCCGCGTACAGCACAAAGGCAAACCATATAGGGTGTTTTTCGCCTTTGATCCTCTCCGTCAGGCAGTGATGCTGTGTGGCGGAGACAAAACAGGAAACAAACAATTCTATGAAACCATGATCCCTATTGCAGAACGTGAATTTCTGAACTATCTGCAAGAACTGGAGTAAGTTATGGCAAAGCAACTTTCGGAGTTAATAAAAAAAGTAGATCCTGCTGTAGTCGCGGCAGCACGTGCTAAGGCGGATCAGGAAGTTTTTGAACTCCGCCTGGCTCAGTTACGCCAAGCAGTTGAGATGTCGCAGCATGATCTTGCGGTAGCGCTTGGAATATCACAACCCTCCGTAGCCAATCTCGAAAAACGCGGCCATGAGGTCAAGATTTCTTCTCTTAAGCGTTACATTGAGGCGCTTGGCGGCAAACTGTCTCTGGATGTCGAACTGGCTGATGGTCGTCACATCGGCATAAACGTATAGGTCTTGCAGACAGAAAATCCATTTGCAAGGTCGTGAGTCAGCCCAAACCATCGTGGAAGACGAGCGACCTTTTCTTTTATAAAGTGAAAAAGCCCAACAAAGCGCAACACCGGTCAAGCCGGCGTGCTCTCGGCCGTTACACATCACATCCGCGAGTAACTTTATGAGCTACCGCCTGCATCCCACTAAAAACAAAAAACTCCGCCCGGGCGAACCGAAACATTACCAGTTCGAATACTACTCCCCGGATCCCGATCATCCCGGCAAAAGGATCCGGCACACCGTCGTCCAGCAGTTTAAAAACGACAAACAGGCCCAGCTCTATGATTACGAATTGAAACGGGCCTGGAAACCGCCAGAGATCGCCTTTACCCTCAAACCATTGGGATTTTTATGCTTCCGAACAATCCGGGAATGAGCGTCCGTTTGGTTGAGCAGAACTGAGCATTGTGTTTATTCGTCGGATTGTTCCGCAGCCACTCAGATTGCTTCCAGATATGGACGTATGGCAATGCGGCAATTTTCCTTGCTCTCGGTCCTGGCAATGCAGCCGATAGCCTCGACGATCTTTCCCACCGAATCATCCGCAGCAATTATCTGGAGCTTCACCCGCTCGTAAAGATTCGCCACAAGCCTGGCGCCGCGAGAAATCTTTACCTGCCGTTTCTGATGTCCGTGGGTATTGACATCTATTTCCGTGAAATCTTCGACACCGATTTCAGCAAGAGCGTTTCGCACGGCTTCCAGCTTGAATCGATTCACAACGGTTTCTATCAGTTTCATGGAACACCTCCTTGTGCAGAACAGTCCTGCACAAAACTCGAGATACCATCAGTCTGAGACACCTGAAGGACTCTCATTCATGGTGTATGCCAAAGAAACACATGTTTTTAAACCATGATTCCAGCTGGTTAGAGAGGGGGTTTTCTGTTGGGGCAGAGGAGTGTGCTGTAAACGTGCGCAAGCTACTAAGATCTGCATAGAAAATAGTCACAACGCTCTGGAGAATTCGTGCTGCAGAATACGAGAAACGCCCGCTATTAACGGGCGAATCCACCGAGGGTACAATCACATAAATAATGATGGCAAATCATAATGAAGCGGCAAGGGGTGGTTACGGCAAACGTAGAAAAAAATGCCTTAGGCGAACCTAAGGCATCCCTTGCGTCATCTATTCGGGTTTACGAATTGATCTCTTCTTTACTAAGGCAACTGATGAGCGCTTCAATACAGTTTTTCAGGATTTCCCGGCAAGATCTCTTCAATTTTCGCGACGGGGCTTCCCTCCATATTGTATTTTTGGATCTCTCCCGTCTTCTGATCAAGGTTGAGTGTTCGGCAGCCACTCTCCCATCTACCGCTATTCCAGCTAGAGCAGAGATGTCCGTCCTCTGTGATTTTCCACGTACCAGAAACTCTCCCTTTGGCACCCACATCTCCACTCTTCCCGTACATGGTACCCTCTTCATTCCAAAACACAATAAACCACTTTCCGTTTTTGTTGACTTCTCGAGTGGTTTTCCCAATTATCGTTTGCTTGATCTCAGACGCTGAAAGTTGCTTCCCAACCGTCTGTTCAGCACATACCAGTGGTCCAGCCCACACCAGAATAACAGCCATCAGCCCTACAAAGTGAAGTGTCGGTTTCATTGTAATCCTCCTTTGCACAGTGGGTTTTTATGTGTTGTTTATAATACATATTTGGGGTTTGGCAAGTGAATTTGTAATTTGATCCTGACCGTTTTCACGCTTCAGTATCATGGAGGCTTGAACAGACATGTCTGATAAGTGGTTGACTTCAGAGAAACTTCGAGGTAACTCGGTTGTTGCAGGTGTTTATTTGTTATGCAGTCGTAAACGCCGTAATAACTCAACTTTCGCAGTTGGGTTTTTAGCCACAACCGGTTGAAATATTAGCG
>JACAAY010000022.1 GCA_013377095.1 Desulfuromonadales bacterium | reverse complement strand
GGCTGAAAATAAAACAGAAAAACAGAGAATGACGTTATGGAGTTTGACATAACGTTACTGAATGTCAGGGGGCGGGGCATGGAATTCGGGAACAGTAAAAAGGTCACTATCCTGATTGCCGAGGATGATGACGGACACGCGGAACTGATCAGTGACAATCTGCTGGAAGCGGGAATCACCAATCCGATCATACGTTTTCGCAATGGCCAGGAAACGCTGGATTTTTTCTTTGGTGCATCGGCACCAACTTCCGGAGAGTGCTCGCCAGATGTTCCCCGCAGGGTTGAGGGCCGCGCCTATATGCTGCTGCTTGATATCCGCATGCCGAAAGTGGGTGGCGTGGAAGTGCTCCGCCAGATCAAGGCCGATCCCCAGTTAAAGAATATGCCGGTGATCATGCTGACCACCACCGATGATCCCCGCGAAATACAGAACTGCTATGCGTTGGGCTGCAGTTGTTACGTCACCAAGCCGGTGGATTATCAGCAGTTCTCGGAAATGCTGGTCCGGCTCGGTCTGTTCCTGCTGGTGGTGCAGGTGCCGAGCCTGAACAGCAGATAAAAGTATCGGAAAAACCAATCGCGTTTTGAGCGAAACAGAATAATACGCCCGGAGGAAAACATCTATGTGCGGAATTGTCGGATATATTGGCGGCCAGGAAGCCACCCCCATCATCCTGGAAGGATTGAAAAAACTGGAGTACCGGGGCTATGATTCGGCCGGCATCGCCACCCTGACCGATGGTGCATCATCCACTCGTCGTAGCGAGGGGAAGCTGATCAATCTTGAAAAGCTGCTGCGCGACCAGCCGTTGTTCGGCTCCATCGGCATCGGCCACACCCGCTGGGCCACCCATGGACGCCCTTCAGAGATCAATGCCCATCCCCACAAGGCCGGTTCGATCATTGTGGTGCACAACGGTATCATCGAAAACTACCTGCAGCTTCGCGAGGAGCTCAAAAAAGCCGGTCACACCTTCAGAAGCGAGACAGACACCGAGGTCATTTCCCACCTGATCGAGGACACTCTCACCAGGGAGCCGGACTTCGAAAAGGCTGTCAGGTCAGCCCTGGCGCGCCTGGTGGGCGCCTATGCGGTCTGCATTCTTAACGAGCTGGAGCCTGGCACCCTGATCGCCGCTAAACTGGGGTCTCCCATGGTGGTTGGTCTGGGCGAGCATGAGTTCTTCGTTGCCTCCGACATTCCCGCTATCCTGGCTCACACCCGCGAGATGGTCTTCATGGAAGATGGCGAGATGGTTGTCTTCCGAAACGGTGCAGCGGAGTTTTCCACCATTGCCGGCGCTATACTGGACAAGAAGGCGCGTCACATCGACTGGTCGCCGCTGATGGCTGAAAAAGGTGGTTACAAGCATTTCATGCTCAAGGAGATTCACGAACAGCCCCGCGCCGTTCGCGATACCATTGCCGGGCGATTGCTTGAGGATTCGGGCGATGTGTACCTGGGGGATCTGAATTTCAGCGATCAGCAGTTGGCTGACGTCAAGCGCATCGTGATCGTAGCCTGTGGAACCTCCTGGCATGCCGCCCTGCTGGGCAAATTTTATCTGGAGGGGTACTGCCGCATACCGGTGGAGGTGGATATCGCCTCCGAATTCCGCTACCGCAACCCGGTTATCGATGCCAGCACCCTGATGATGGTCATCTCCCAGTCCGGAGAAACTGCCGATACCCTGGCGGCCCTGAGGGAAGCCAAATCGCGGGGCGCCATGGTCACGGCCATCTGCAACGTGGTGGACTCCTCCATCGCCCGCGAGGCAGGTAGCGTGATCTACACCCATGCCGGCCCCGAGATCGGCGTGGCATCCACCAAGGCCTTTGTCACCCAGCTGACGGCCCTGTATCTGTTCACTATCCACATGGGACGTGCCATTGGCCGTGTCGATATCGCCAATGGGCAACGTATGATCGCCTCGCTCAAGCGGGTACCGGCCATGCTGGAGGAGGCGCTCAAGCTGAACGGCGTAACCGAGAAGATTGCCCGCAAATACATGAACGCGCGCGATTTCCTCTTCCTCGGGCGCGGCAAGAACTTTCCCATCGCCCTGGAAGGGGCGCTCAAGCTGAAGGAAATCTCCTATATTCACGCCGAGGGGTACCCGGCCGGCGAGATGAAACATGGCCCCATTGCCCTGATCGACGAGGATGTGCCGGTGGTGGTGCTGGTGCCGCGCAACAGCGCCTATGAGAAAACCCTCTCCAACATGGAGGAGGTCATTGCCCGTAGCGGGAGGGTGATCGCGCTCTGCAGCGAGGGGGATGACGAGGTGCGCGGCCGGGCCGAGGATGTGATCGAGATTCCCAGTCTGGATGAGGACCTGGATCCGCTGCTGCTCTCGGTTCCGCTGCAGCTGCTGGCTTACCACGTGGCCGTGCTGAAGGGGACCGATGTTGACCAGCCGCGCAATCTGGCAAAATCGGTGACCGTGGAGTAGGCTGGTCCGCGAACATGCAACAACCAACAATGGCAACTCTCCGGAGTTGCCATTGTTGGTTGTGTTCTCCATACTTGTTTCACGCGAGCCAGCCCCCAAATTTTTTCTGTCACGGATCGACTCCAACGAATAAATCCCCTTAACACTTCAGGTGGTGAGAGAGGTATAATTTAGAATATAAAGTCTGACGCAAGCAAAGCGTTGCAAGGGTTTCTTTTCGTGACCATTGTGAGGAATGTCATGTTCATTCCCTTTTTCTATGCACTGCGCGAACACGGGGTGATGGTGACCCCGACAGCCTTCTTCAACCTCCAGAAGGCCCTCGGTCTTGGATTGATTGTTTCCCTGGAGGACCTCTACTGTGTGGCCCGTTCCATTCTGGTGAAGAGCGAGCGGGATTTCGATGTCTATGATCAGGTCTTTGCCGAGCAGTTTGCCGGAGCGGAACCGGTGCCGCTGGAGGGGATTGAACTGGGGGAGCTGGCCCGCTCCTTGCTGGAAGCATGGCTGAGCATACCTTCCGAGCTTGCCAAAGCACTGGGACTCAGCGAAAAGGAGTTGCAGCGTCTGAGCGCCAAAGAGCTGGAGCAGTATCTTCTTGACCGCCTCAAGGATCAGAAGGCGGTCCATTACGGTGGCCGCAAATGGATTGGCACCGGCGGGGTCTCACCCATCGGCCATTCGGGCTACCGACCGGGCGGCATGCGCATCGGCGGCGCATCACGCAACCGCTCCGCAACCAAGGTTGCTCTGGAAAGGCGTTACCGGGATTACTCGCGCACCGCTCCCCTAACACGGGGGCAGATGGGCGAGGCGCTGAAACGACTGCGGCATATGCTGCCGGAAGGACCGCGTGACCAGGTGAGCGTGGACAAGACGATCTACCAGACCATGCGCAACGCCGGTGAAATCGAAATTGTCTTTGACCGCCGCCTGAAGGACCGCCTCAAGGTGCTCCTGCTGATCGACAATGGCGGATGGTCCATGGAGCCCTTTGTGGAAACGGTGAAGAGCCTGTTCCACCATGCCCGCTCCCAGTTCAAGGACCTTTCCATCCGCTATTTTCACAATACCGTGGCGGACCGGGTCTGGTGCGATCCGCAGCGTCGTCATCGGCCGGAGGCGGTGGAGGATCTGGTCAAGCGCGATCCTGAAACCCGGCTGATCTTTGTGGGAGACGCCAGCATGGCGCCCGAGGAACTGATGGAAGTGGACGGCTCCATTGTCCTGGAATACCGCCAGAAGCTGCCGAGTATCGAGAGGCTGAAGGCACTGGCATCGGCATTCCGACACGTCGCCTGGCTCAACCCCCTGTCGCCTTCCCTCTGGGAACAGGGGCAGACCATCTCCACGATCCGGCAGGTCATACCCATGTTTGAGCTCAACCTGGATGGGTTGGAAAAGGCGGTTCGCCATCTCACCAGGCGATGAATAGTTTTTTTAGCTTGTTATTTTGCTGTCTTGAAAGGACTTGTGATGAAGAACCGGATGACGGGAAGTTCCACGGTCTTTTTTTCCCATGGCAAGGAGAGCGGACCGTGGGGAACCAAGATAACGGCCCTTGCAGCCATTGCTTCCGAACGGAAATTCGGTGTCGAAAGCATCGATTATACCGATCTGCCTGATCCGGATGATCGGGTTGCGCGGCTTCTGGACAGGGTCTCCCGGAGTGGATGCAGAAGCCCGATCCTGGTCGGTTCGAGCATGGGGGCCTATGTGGCGACCGTGGCTTCCGAAAATATCCGGCCGGCTGGTCTGTTTCTGATGGCGCCCGCCCTGTATCTGTCCGGATACGCCTGCCACAAGCCGGTGCCCTGCTGCGTAAAAACGGTCATCGTCCATGGCTGGAATGACGACATCGTGCCACCCGGCAATTCAATCAGATTTGCCCAAGAGCACCAGGTCGAGTTGCACCTGGTCAGGGGAGATCATCAGCTTTCCGGGAATCTTCTTTTTGTTGGGGATCTGTTCGCGCTGTTTCTAAAGTCTTTGTATTGCTCATCAGGCTGAAGGAGGCAGGGCTCAAGGCGGGAAAGATGTTCTAAGCTCACAGCGGGGCGTCTTACGGCGCCCCGCTTGTTCGTGTATGAAGTCGATTGAGTATGTGTGCAGCTCTCTGTGTTACACTTCTGCTGTTTTCACCTTTTTCACCCGTTTTGTGGTTGCCCGAACTTTTACGGTCGGGACGTTTTCGGGAATTGGCACAAAAGAAGCCGGATCGGCCGGCTGAAGAATGGTGTAATGGGAGGATGCAATCTTCCTGATGATTCCATCACTGAACTGGATTGTTGCCTTGAGGGGGGTTACCTCCACCACCTTTCCGGTCCCCCATGCAATCGCTCCGGAGTGGCTCACTACGGTACCTCGTTTGATGTTCATGTTCTCTCCTCATCTGACTGGGTAAACAACAACTGTGTCTCAATGCCTGATGCCGTAAAGTAAACAGCATGCTGCTGCCATGCGAACAGTTTCGCATGGCGGAAAGCTTACAAAGGAACCGTACAGACAGTTCCGGAAAATGTAACAGAGAGGTGGCTGGAGATGACCGAAAAACAGAGAGGGGCCGAAATGATGTAAAAAAAGATTTCGGGTTGCAGGTCAATTGCTTAACTGTACGCTTTATTCAGCGTAATTGATATATAATACGTAACTTTCAGCTCTTTCGTTAACGCAAACTAAAACGTATGGATGTTGCGGAGGAATTCTGTTAATGATGTGCAGCTGTGTTTAAGCACAACGACCTGGCGCGGCATGTGTCGCCTGCGCGATTCCATCAAAGGGGGATCATATGACCGATAGGCCACTTCAGCCTTGCCCCGGTCGTTACCGTCACTACAAGGGGAACGAGTACGAGGTGATCGGCATCGCCCGTCACAGTGAGACCGAAGAGAACGTGGTGGTTTACCGCAAGTTGTACGGCGATGGTTCCCTGTGGGTCCGTCCGCTGGACATGTTCATGGAGGATGTGCTGGTGAGTGGGCGGAATACGCCTCGATTTGAGCGGGTGGGTGATCCGTAAATTGGTGTGAGAAGTGAATACGTAAGGGGTACCACATGTATAAAAACAAGTTTTTTATCATTCTGCTGATTGCAGCAGTTTTTTTCCCCGCACTTTCGTATGTGCTGAATTTCTACACCGATTGGCTCTTTTTTGTTGAGACCGGGTTCCCCTCGGTGTTTACGACAACGCTGTATGCGCAAACGGGCGCCGGGTTGTTCTTCGGTGGGCTGCTGTTCGGCTTTGCGCTGATCAATCTGTTGATTGCCAACAGGGCAGTGTTTCCCTCTGCGGGGATGATCATCGAGGCGGGCAGCCTCAGGTTGCATCGCGGCGAGACCCAGCGATTCGTCAAGCCCCTGGGCATTCTGGCCTGCGTTACTCTGGCCATGTTTGTCGGCCAGTGGGGTGCCATGCAGTGGGAAGAGGTGCTTCTTTTCATCAACAGGGTCACCGTCGGAACGGTTGATCCGGTTATGGGCTGGGACATCGGCTTCTATCTGTTTTGCCTGCCGCTTTTGGAGATGCTCAAGGCTTTTGCAAGCTTCATGCTGCTGGCAACAATGCTCATGGCCGCTCTTGTGTATTTTCTCCGGGGCGGTATCACCCTGACGGAGCGCGGCGCTGCCGTTGACGGATATGTTCGCCGGCACCTGGCGGTTCTGGTGGGACTCTTCGCCTGTGTGATCGCTGCCGGCTTTTATCTGGACAGCTTCAGGCTGCTGTTTTCAAACAACAATGCCTTTTATGGCGCGGGATATGCGGATGTCAATTCGCGACTGTTCACCTACCGGGTCCTGACATTCCTGACACCTCTGGCGGGGGGCACGCTGGTGCTGGGTATCTGGAAAGGTTCCTGGCGTATGGCGCTGCTTCCGCCGATTCTCGTGGTTGCACTGAATATCGTCGGTACCCGGGTCTATCCGGGGCTGCTGCAGAAATTCAAGGTGGCGCCTAACGAATTGGCCCTTGAGACACCCTACATCGAGAATAATCTCAAATTTACCCGTTTCGGCTACGATCTGGACAAGATCGAGACGGTACCCTTCGATGTTGATACAAAGCTTTCCGCTGCCGACATAGCAAACAATGACGCCACCATCAAGAACATCCGGCTCTGGGATCACGCACCGCTGCTCAAGACCTACAGTCAGTTGCAGCAGATCAGGACCTATTACAAGTTTTTCGATGTGGATAATGACCGCTACCGGGTGAATGGTCGCTATACCCAGGTCATGCTCTCGCCGCGGGAACTATCCTATGCCGATCTTCCCAGCAAAAACTGGATCAATGAACGGCTGGTCTTTACCCATGGCAACGGCATTACCTTTGGTCCGGTCAGCCGGATCAGCAAGGAGGGGCTGCCGGAGTTTTTCGTCAAGGATATCCCTGCCGTCAGCCTGGCCGACATTCGGGTAACCAGGCCGGAAATCTATTTTGGCGAGCTGTCCAATGAGTATGTGATTGTCAAGACCAGGATTCCCGAATTCAGCTATCCGACCGCCACCGGCAATATCAATACCACCTATGCCGGCAAGGGTGGGGTCCCCCTGGATTCGCTGCTCAAAAAAACCCTGTTTGCCGCCTGGTTCAAGACCGAAAAAATCATGCTCTCGTCAGACATCACCAAAGAGAGCCGTATCATCTACAATCGCAACATAAATGAACGGGTCAAAGCCTTGGCGCCCTTCCTGCGCTTTGACGGTGATCCTTACATGGTTGTTACGGAAAATGGCGGGCTCAAGTGGATCATTGATGCCTACACCTTTTCGGATCGCCTCCCCTGTTCAACACCGCTCAAGGGTGGCATCAACTACATGAGAAATTCCATCAAGGCGGTTGTGGATGCCTATGACGGCACCGTCAGCTTCTATATCAGCGACCCCCACGATGTCCTGGCCAGAGCCTACAACCGGATATTCCCGGAGCTCTTCAAGCCGATGGCAGCCATGCCTGACGATCTGCGCAAACATGTCCGCTACCCGCACCAGTTCCTCCAGCTGCAGGCCGCCATGTTTGCCGCCTACCACATGACCGACCCGAAGGTTTTCTACAACAAGGAGAATCTCTGGCAGGTTCCGGCACTGGGTGAAAAACCGATGGAACCCTACTACACCATCATGAAACTGCCGGGTGAAAAACTGGAGGAATATATCCTGTTGCTGCCCTTTACCCCTTCCAAGCGGGACAACCTGGCAGCCTGGCTGACGGCCCGCTGTGATGGGGAGAACTACGGAAAGATCCGGGCCTACACCTTCCCGCGCGACCGGCTGATCTATGGCCCGAAACAGATCGACGCCCGCATCAACCAGGATTCTTTCATCTCCCAGCAGCTGACGCTTTGGAACCAGCGCGGCTCGGAGGTCATCCGAGGGAGCCTGCTGGTGATACCGATCGAGAAGTCGCTGCTCTACGTCCAGCCCCTGTTTCTGGCGGCCGACAAGGACGGTCTGCCGGAGTTGAAGCGGGTGATTGTGGCCTTTGGTGATCAGGTTGTCATGGAGGACAACCTGGAGCTGGCTCTGCAGCGGCTCTTCGGTTCCAAGAAAACCATCGTTGCCGCCGATGCTACCCCGGCGGTTGCAACGGATGCGAAGGCATCACCATCCGCGCTGGCCAAGGAAGCCATGTCCATCTACGAGAAGGCGGTCACTCTGCAACGGCAGGGTAACTGGGCCGGCTATGGCGAAGAATTGAAGAAGCTGGAGCAGGTTCTGAGGAGAATGGCGAAGTAGTGACAGATATCTGCGGATTGAACCACCCGGCCTTGACAAATGAAGGATTTTGGCATGAGCCTTATATGCCAGAAAATTGTTTGAGAGTTCAGTTTCTACTCTTGTGATGGATTAACCCGAGTAGTTCCTTTTCGTTTAGCGGTAGTTTTCAGTTAAGCGATAATGTCTCTGACACAACCCTACTCTTGCTTCCGGAAGCGCGCTGAACACAAAAAGCCCGACAGTCATCAGCCCGATCAAGCCAGCGACGTAAAACACCACATTCAGACCAAAGCCGGCATGCAGTCCCGCCCCCAGAAGCGGTCCGACCACGAAACCCAGATTGAGTACGGCGTTGAAGGTTCCCACCGTCAGTCCCATGCCATGCTTGTTCCCCTCTTCCGCCAGCAGGGTTGTGCTGGCCGGTTGGGACAGGACACTGAACAGCCCGATCCCCACCCCCAACAGCAGCGCCGGGTAAAAGCCGTTTGCAATCGGTAACAGAACATAGAGCAGCGATACTCCGACGCCCCCCACGACAACCAGGAGTTTGCGCGGCATTCTGTCCGAAAGCATGCCGGCCGGTCGCAACAAAAGTGTCATCACCACAGTACCGGCGGCCAGTACCAACCCGGCCCGGGCACCGCTCAGCCCCATCCTGGCGCTAAGCATGATCGGCAGAAATGAACCCATAAGGGAAATGCCGCAGGACCGGCCGAAGATAAAAGCCAGCAGCCCCCGCAGGGTGCCGTGGCGGGTCATATCCATCAGCTTCCCAAACTGTCCCGTTTGCCTGCGTCCCACGGTCCCGGACGCGGGAATCAAGAGCAGGGCAACAACCAGGGCCAGGGCGCAGAGCAGTACCAGAGTAACAAAGATACCCCGGAAGCCCCACAGGTCCTTGAGCAGCCCGCCAGCCACCGGTCCCAGCCCCAGGGCTCCGTAGAAAGAGATGTCAAAGGTGCCAAGCCAGGTGGCCCGCTTTTCGTTGGAAACGCAGCTGTTCACCAGTGACACCAGCACCGGCCTGAACAGGGCGCAGGCCATCCCCTGGAGCAGACGCAGCAGGGTAATCAGGGCCAAGCTGGTGGTGAAGCAGAAGCAGAGCGAGACAAACAGGTAGAGCCCCAGGCTGACGACCGCAATCCGCCGTTGTCCAACCCGGTCGGCCCAGGCGCCCAGAAAGGGACTGCAGAGGATCTTGGAGAGGGAATAGAGCACCAGCGGCAAACCGAGCAACAGCCCCCGCCCCCCCAGGCTGAAGACGAACAGGGAAAAAAAGGCGTCGGAAATGCCAAAGCCCAATGTAATGAGAAAGTTGATCAGAAACAAACCCCGAAACAGGTTGTGCTTCTCCATGGGTTTCACCTCCTGGAGACAAGGCTTTATTGTGCCTTGACGGGCCAGCTAAACCCAAACCCGTGACAGGTTGCGCAGAAATCCTTGAATCCCGCATGTGACTGGTGACAGTTGGTACACTTCAGGGTGGGATAATGGGATTTATGCGGATTACGCGAAAACCTGGTCTTGGCGGTTTTTTTGGCCATAACATCGTAGGAACCGTGGCAACCGATGCAACGTTTATTATAGGAATCGTCTTCGTCATAGGTTGTGTGACACTCCCCGCAGGACACCCCCTTGTTTCGGTGGGCATGGGACAGCGTATCGGACTTCAGCCAGTTACCCGTTTTCTGGGCGAGATCGGGCAGATCAGTCTCACGAACTTTTTTCCCGCCATCGGCGCTCAGGGATATGACGCCGCCAGAGGCGGCCGGATGGCATCCCTTGCAGGTTTCCGGGTTTACGGTTGCCGCGCTGAGATGCCTCCCGTGCAGCATGCCAGCCAGGGTCCCGGCTGGCCGGCCCGTTACGTGACAGGCAAAGCAGCCGGAAAAATCGTTCTTCTTGATATGTTTGGCCGGCAACACCTCGCTGGTGGTCCCGTGGCAGCTCGCGCACTGATATCCGGCCGTCGCGGCCCGGCTCTCCCCGGCCTGGAAGAGCGACCAACAGAGCGCCATAACGCCCCATGCTAGCCAAGTTTTCATGTTGTTCTCCTGTTGCATTAAGACGGAGAGGGCTTCATGAGCATGGTTCATTACCCGAATCCTCTCTCCGTGATGTGACAACCAATTAAAATGCCCAGATAAGCTTCAGCCAGTATTTGTCGCCTTCAGGCCTGTTTTGAACCAGCAGTTCTTTTTGGTATTTCAGCTCTACGCTCATATTTTTGTAGTCATACTTGATCGTGGGACCAACGGCGAAAATCTGTCCCTGGTTGCCATCCGGCGCAACCTTGACGCCATTTTGTTCATCATTGGAGATCTGCTTGTAGAAATACCCCTGTGCACCGAAAGTCCAAGATCCCCAGTGGTAGGCCGTGGCGTAGTCGAAATGAAATTCGTGGCCCGACTGATAGTTGGAGTCGTTGTTTTCGGTATTGAAATCGAGCATGGCCTTGACTGACAGCTCAAATCCGTTGTCAGTCAGCACGGTCCCGGCCACAACCGGCTGAAAACTCCAGTAGTTCCTGCCGATGTTGAAAGCTGCATCCTTGTTGTACTGTCCGGTGGGGGCGTTGATTTCGATGGCGGTGGCCGTATGCCAGTTTTTGCCGTGCCATGCCAACAGGAACGGGCTGAAGGATATATCACCCAGACCGCTCTTGGTCCTGGAGAGGTTGACGCCGGGAGTGGGAACAAGGGTTCCGCTCAGGTGTACCAGCGGAATGTTGGCGTAAAAGCCGAGATTGCCGCCCAGCAGGTGGTAGCCGGTCATGTACACGAAGCGGGATACATTGGCTGACGCATTGACATGGAAGTCAACCGGTATCCGTTTGCCGTCCCCGTCGTTGAGACGGTCCGCGGCGTAGTGCGTCAAGTAATTCAGGTAGTACAGCCCAGGTGGTGGCAGGGCGCCGGCCATGACCCCTTCGGCGCCGTTGGGGTACATTCCCCCGCCGCTCTCGGTCGCCAGGGCATTACCGGTGGCGAATGCGGCGCAGACGCCGAAAGCAAACGCCATGGCCGCTTTTTTTGACATGCTGATCCAGTTCATGTAATTCCCCCTATTGTTTTTCAGATTATTCTTCGGAGACAAGATTGATTCGTTCCTACAACTTGCTGAAGGCGGCCGCCTTTTCGCCGGCAAGCATGCCGGACTGGCAGGAAAATTGGAACAGCATGCCGGAAGTCCAGGTGGCGTAGGTGTCGCCATAGAGCCCGCCCACATCGGCGCCGGCCGCATACAATCCGGGGATGGCGTTGTCGTTTTTGTCAATTACTTCCATGTTCCGGGTTGTTTTGACACCGCCCAGGGATACAAAATTGTACGGGAACACCTTGAGAGCGTAGAGTTTTCCGGTTTTGACCGGGACGATGGTGTCGGCCTTGCGGTAAAACCTGTCGTCATGGCCGACTTCCTTGGCGTGATTGTACTGTTCGATATTTTGCTTCAGCCTGGCAGGCTCCACTCCCATGTTGTGGGCCAAATCCTCGACGCTGTTGCCGGTGACAATGCTGCTGCTCTTCTTGGCAACAGCGTTGGCGATCTCGTCCGGCAGATCCTTCAGTTTGGTGCCGATCGGGACGAGGACACCCAGGCCGTTGTCGATACCGTGCTCCATCATGTAGCGGACGGTTTCGTCATCCCAGATACTCCAGACAAAGCCGTCGCGCTGACGCTCAATGGCATTGCCGGCAAAGGTAAAGGCCCAGACCGCGTTTTCGTCAACGACACGATCACCATATTTATTGACCCACAGGAGCGGCTGCCAGGTCATGGCATACAGCGAACCAAGCGGTTTGATACCTTCACCATGGGTTCCGGGATGCAGCATCAACCCCCAGCCTTCATGATCGGCGCCAGCTGCCAGCGCCATATTGATGCCGTCACCGGTCTTGTTGATGGGAACCGTGGGAAATACCTTGTCAGCGTCAAAGCGGGTCCATTTCTTAATCATCTCCTTGCTGTTGTTGAAACCGCCAGTTGCAACCACAACCGACCGGGCCTTGATAGTGTAGCTGTCACCCTTGGCGTTGAGCGCCTTGACTCCGATCACCCTGGATCCATCAAGGATCAAACCATTTGCCGGTGTCTCGAAAAGGATCTTTACGCCCAGTTCGGTGGCCTTATCCTGCAGGGCCTGAATCAGGGCCGCACCATGGTGGGCAGTGCCTCGATCCTGTACCAGGTGCCAGGTGGGCGCCTCGGTGGGAGACATGCTTACCACCTCAAAGCGTACTCCCTGTTTCTCCAGCCACTGAATGACGCTGGTGGAGTTGGTAATGGTCTGCGCCAGCAGATCGGCGTTGTTACGGTAATGGTGGTAATCCATGGCATGCCAGTAAGCCTCTTCCTTGGTAAGGCCAATGGCTTTTTTGCGTTGCTGGTCGGTCTTGACCGCAAACAACCCTTCGGCAAAATTCGAGCTGCCCCCGACGAAGGGCATCTTTTCCAGCACGATGACTTTGGCGCCTTTCTCAGCCGCGCTGACTGCGGCCGACAGCCCCGCCGAACCGGCGCCCACAACCACCACATCCGTGCTCAAAGCCCGCTCTTTTGCATGGGCTCCGCAACTGATAAAGACAACCACCGCGCAGACAATCCCTCTAACAATGTTCATTCTGTTCATCGACCTCCTCCTTGTGTTTTTGTAAACTGACGTTGATGCCGTTGTACGCCGGTGGCACGTCTCTCGAATACTTTCACCCCCTTGCCCCAGCCTGATCCAGGATACCCCTCTGCGGAAAGGGCCACCATCGGGTTGATTACGGTTTATGAACGTCGGTTTTCAGGTGGGTGCAGTAGGAGAAAGCTTCAGCAAGCCAGGGAAGTGTGGGGTCTGGGGTAGGTACTGTTACCTGGGGGCAGCCACGAAAAACCCCCTCGGATCGGAGGGGGTCTGGTGTTGTGCAGGATCGGGGCAGCGCGTTCGTCAGTCAAGATTTCTGCTGTGAACACACTCAATGGCGTAGCGGGTCAGTTCGGCGGCGTTTCGCAACCCCAATTTGCGCTTGATATTCTCTCGGAAAGCGTCAATGGTCTTGACGCTCAGGTTGAGGTCCCGGGCGATCTGGCGGCTGGCAATTCCCTTGCCAACCATCCGGAAAACCTGAAATTCACGATCAGATAGCGACTCAATACCGCTTTCACCCTTGTCGTCCCTTCTGTTGATTACCCTATACAGCAACTGTTCGGTCATTTTTTCGCTCAGGTGAATTTTGCCATTCAGGCACTTTCGAATGGCGGCAATCAGTATGGTGGGCGCCTCGCTTTTCATGACATATCCGCAGGCGCCAGCCCGAAGAGCCCGTTCCGCGTAGATCGACTCCTCATGCATGGAAAACACCAGTACCGGCATGTCTGGATAGCGCAGTTTCATCCCCTTGATCAGATCGAGACCGTTTGACGAAGAAAGCGAGATATCAACGATTGCGATATCTGGTTGCATGTCGAAGAGCTGCTTCAACGCAGATGGCCCATCCTCGGCCTCACCGCCGACCCTCATGTCAAGCTCCTGGCTGATCAGTTTTACAAGACCTTCCCGCACGACAGCGTGGTCATCAACGATAAATACGGCACTTTGACGATGACTGATCATGGGCTCTACTCCTTTACACATAGCCTGGAAACTGCCATGGTGCATGATATGGTCGTTCCCGCATCCTTGGCACCAATTATTTCAAATTGTGCTCCGATCAGGGAAGCGCGGTAGCGCATGGTGCGCAGCCCCATGCCCCGCTGCCCTCCCGATTGAGTGCCGATTCCGCTGCCATTGTCAACAATGATCAATTTGACCATATCAGCGCTCTGATCGAGATTGATACGGATACGGGAGCATCCGCTGTGCTTGACCGCGTTGCAGACCGCTTCATGGGCAATGTAGAACAGGTGGGAAGCGGCGCTATAATCGCTGATCAGGACCGGTTCGTCACAAGAGAACTGACAGTCTGTCAGGCAGATGTCGGAGGTGTTGGTCGCCAACAGCGCCAAGGCGGACATCAACCCCTCCGGTTCGGCGGCAACCAGACACAGTCCCTGGAGTATGGAACGCATCAACTTCAGCGCCGTATCGGCGGTAAGCGCGATGCGGGCAGCGGTTTCAGCCGCATCGGGCTGAATTTCCAGCAATTGTTGTTTCAAGGCGGTTGCCAGATAAGATATGCCGGTCAGTTGCTGTCCCAACCCATCGTGGAGGTCATGTCCGATGCGCCTGCGTTCCTGACCGCTCAGCTCCAGCAGCTCCCGCTCCAGTTGCCTCCGCTCAGTTACATCGGCAGCTATCTGGACGACCCCAATGAAATTGTTCTGCTCGTCGAACACCGGATGGGCCGCCATTTCCAGGATCTTGCCGTCAGCTTTGAGTTCGCCCGTCTGTGCCCTGTGGGTTTGAAACACCAGCATTGCCGGGCAATCCTCGCAGGGGGTCGGGCGCCTGTGCAGCAACTCGTAACAGAGCCTGCCCGACATCTGCTCGGGTGTAATACCGGCATTTTCGGCTGCAACACGATTGGCCCAGATGATACGGCTGTCCTCACCGTGGTAGATGACACGTTCCGACATGGCCCCCAGAATCAGCGCCTTTTCACTCTCTGATTTTCGTAGCGCCTCCTCGGCCTTGCGATGTTCGGTTATGTCCAACATCATGCAGTGGGTCTGTATGAAGCGGCCGGCTTCGTCGTACCTGACCCTGCCGTTCATGACGATTGTGGCACGCGACCCGTCTTTCCTGCGCACGTTCCAGACGATATTTTTTGCATAGCCCTTGCGCTTGAAGGCGGGAAAACTGGTCTGGCGGTGGTGGTTAACCCCCTCGGCCAGAAAATCGGCAAAGGGTCTGCCAACAATCTCTTCGCAACTGTAACCGAAAAAATCGGCAAAAGCCTTGTTGACATCGAGCAGTCGGGCGTTTTCATCCATGGACATGTAACCCAGCGGAACGTTTTCAAACATCAATCGGTAGCGTTCCTCACTCTTCTGCAGCAAGGTATGGGTTTCGCTGAGACGTGCCAAGCTCCGCTCCGCTGTATCCAGGCGCTGGAGAGTCTCTGACAGTTCTCGTTCCAGTTGCCGGTACACCGACAAAGTAATTTCTTTTAGAGGCATCGTGGCATGTCTCCTTCCTACATGGCTGGCTTCTGATAGCATAGGCGGACACTTTCTTGACATCAATCGGTACAAGTTCGGATAAAATCGCCGAAATCACGCAGAATAGCATCGGTAAAAGTACCTATGCGGATTCACAACCTGCTGCGACTGACAATAGAAAATGTCGTACGAAACGCGATGCATTTATACGTGTGAGAATACCGGGGTAGAAATCAGTGGCAGACGGCAGTTATCGGATAAAGTTTAAATTTTAATTCGAGATCACGGAGTTGGCGTGCCGGAGAACGTACTGTACAACATTTTCCAACAGTTTTACAGAACATCAGAATCCGGCGAACGCCAAACGGGAGGGACGGGGGAATGTGCAATAACTCAGAGAGCCGTACAATTGCACTAAGGCGCTATTGCTGCTGAAAATGCCGCGGGTGGCGGATTGGTAGTAAAAATAATGCCGGGCTTATTGATTCAGAACAAACTTAAGGATTGAGGTCGTTCCGCCATAGTTATCCTGTCTTCCGGTCCAGGCTCCGATATTGGATCGCTTCGGCGATGTGCTGCTCATGTATGGTCGTGCTGCCGTCGAGGTCAGCTATGGTGCGGGCCACCTTGAGGATGCGGTTGTAGGTGCGGGCGGAGAAGCCGAGCCGGTCGGTGACCAGCTCCAGCATGCGGTTGCCGGCGTCATCCAGCTCGCAATGCTTCTTGATGAAGCGGGGAGTCATCTGGGCGTTGCAGTGGATTTTCGTACCGCGGTAGCGTTCCAGCTGGATCTCCCGTGAACGCTCCACCCGCCGGGCAACCTCCAGGGAACTTTCCCCCTCACCACGATCGGCCAGATCGCGGTATTTGACCGCCGGCACTTCGATGTGGATGTCGATGCGGTCCAGCAGCGGTCCGGAGATGCGCGAGCGGTAGCGGTGGATGGCGATGGGGGTGCAACTGCAGGGGTGGATCGGGTCGGACAGGTAGCCGCAGGGGCAGGGGTTCATGGCCGCCACCAGCATCACCCGCGCGGGATAGGTCAGGGAGACCAGCGAACGGGAGATGGTCACGCGGCCATCCTCAATCGGCTGACGCAGTACCTCCAGCACGTTTTTTTTGAACTCGGGCAGTTCGTCCAGAAACAGGACGCCGTTGTGGGCCAGGGAAACCTCACCCGGCTTGGGAGTTGTGCCGCCACCAATCAACCCCACATCGGAAATGGTGTGGTGGGGGGAGCGAAAGGGGCGTACCGCCAGCAGGGCCTGGTCCCTGTCCAGCAGGCCGCTGACGCTGAAGATCTTGGTGGTTTCGATGGCCTCGTCAAAGGACATGGCCGGCAGGATGGTGGGGATACGGCGGGCCAGCATGGTCTTGCCGGAGCCTGGTGGCCCAATCATCAGCATGTTATTTAGAGCTGGACCCATGAGTAACCACATGATATTCATAACCAGGAGGGGACAGCCTATGACAACAGCATATTCCTATATCCGTTTTTCCACACCTGAACAGAGCAAAGGCGACAGCCACCGACGTCAACAACAGAAGGCAAAAGAATATGCTTTGCAGCATAACATTCTTCTGGATGAAAATCTTACTTTTCGTGATCTGGGCCGGTCTGCATTCCGTGGAGGACATGCTGAGGTTGGAAAATTAGGGGAGTTCATATTAGCAATCGATGAAGGCCTTGTGAAGCCTGGGGATTACCTGTTGATTGAAAATCTTGACAGGTTATCGCGGCAGGCTATCACAGACGCTTTTGATCTACTGCGGGCAATCTGTAACCGGGGTGTGAATGTAGTCACATTTTCTGATGGTAAAATATACAACCGGGAAAGCCTTAACGACCCAATAAATATGCTTACCGCTATCATTCTGTTTTCCAGGAGTCATGAAGAGAGCGCTACGAAAGGCAAACGGGTTAAAGAAGCCTGGGATATCAAGCGTAAGAACATTAAAAACAAGCCACTGACAAGCAAGGTTCCAGGGTGGATCGAATATGACAAGGCGGCTGGCAAGCTGAACCTCATTGATGATAGGGTCAAGATTGTTCGTCGAATCTTTACCGAGTACATCGAAGGGAAGGGGCAAACCGCGATATCCAGAGGGCTGAATAATGATCAAGTGCCGTGCTGGGGAACGGGAGAGCAGCAAGCAGCGAATTGGTACGATTCATACATCACTAAAATCTTGGATAACGAGGCTGTGATAGGTGTGTTCCGGCCTCATGTATTTGACTTCTCCACCGGAAAGAAAAAGCGCGTACCGACTGGGCAAATGATACCAGACTATTACCCATCCGTGCTTGACACAGAAACTTTTTATCGCGTACGTGAACTTCGCGACCAGAGGAACACAATGAAGGGAAGGAAAGCGACACAGCAACTTCAAAACATATTCTCGATGGTTGCAAAATGTCCACATTGTGGCGGTAAACTCATACGAGTAAACAAAGGAAAGCGCAGTACATATTTAGTGTGTAGTTTTGCAAAATTGGGCGCGACGGTAGAAGCCGGCCATAAATACTGTTCGGGTGGCTATCAATCCATCCCACTTGGAAAAATCGAAAGCCGATTTATCGATGCAGTCAAATCGGGTCAATTCTTCATCCCCGTAGATGGCAGTAAGATTTCTGAAATACAAGAGAAAATAGATAAAAATAACCGAGACAAACAGGATCGTCAAACAGGACTGTCGAAAATCGTCAATGCAATCCTGGAAGGCAGTCTCACCAATAAGTCCGTAATGCACTACGACGTGCCTAGAGCTGATGGTACTATAAAAAACTGGACAGTCGAAGATGAGCGAGAAATTTTAGAGCAGGGCATAAAAGGAATTGAGATAGAAAACCGCAATAATCAGAGTGATCTGGAAGTTTTGAGGCCACGCATAATTGAAAAGAAGCTGCTTGAATTGAAACACGCTGTTTCCAGAGACGTCGTGAACTATGAGCAGGCTAACTCCGTATTACGGGCGCTGTGTGAGTCAATAGTGATTCGGCGTGATGAGAAGACCATTATTTTCAAATTCAACCACACTGAACGGCTATTGATTTTGAATTGGTAGTAATGCGATCGTGGATAGGATATCTGACACCAAAATATCCCAGCGGGTGAAACTGTCCTTGGCAGTATATACCTTTCAAAACACTATACGGGCGTGAGCAGAGGGGAACAGGCGCTGGTTAATCGAATCCAATAGGAAGGCCACCGCCACCTCTGTGGTAACGTCACCCTGCTTGCCTTACCCTGCATGATCCTGGTGGAGTCATCAAGACCATGCAGGGGCACATAACTGCGGTTGGTGGTGTGCTATCTAAAAAAAATCTTGCATTACGAGGCAAACATAGTATGGTCTAATAAAATATGTCAAGGAACTGATATGCTCCCCTTACATAGAATTAGAGAGTCCAGAAGTATACTGAAAGTTGTGGGCTGTTGCCTGCTGAGTCTACTGATGTTCGGATGCGGAAGCGACTCCCCAAGCTCTTCTGCGGCCTCAAATTCAACTGTGCCCGCTGGCAGCTTAATCCAGGCGAGCCCACCAGTCTTTCACATGAACTCCTCTGTAATTATCCCTACCTTCCAAAATATAACGACCATGAATACTCCCGAAATGTCCACACTAACGGATATCATGGACATTACCGACAGGCTGACATTGCTCAGTTCGATCATTAACAAAGGTGATACCCTCAAGGTCCAAGACCTTGAAACTCTATTTATTGTCGATCCGAACTATGGCACCAGCAACAGTCATACGAGAGCCGAAGACATGGCGAGCATCGTAACGATTTTCGGTCAAAATGGGACCAATACGAATGGCAAGCTGAAGAGCCTCAGAAACGTGCGGTTGGTTAGCGACCAGACGGCAAACTATGCTGGGCGAAGTGTTACCAAAGCTTATCTGATTAATTACGACTTCGTTTACGAAAACGGGAATGTTGTCCATGGCAACAATACTACGTGGGCAAAAGATGCTGCGACACAGTCATGGAAGTTTATCGGCGACCCAGCCAATGCTTCCATCGGAAGCAATTATGGGTGTGTTATGTTTTTCCAAAATATTGAGTTTAATACTATAGCTATAGAGATTCCGTTCGCTCTCCCTTTGTTCATCATAAACCGTGAATGACAATTGTGCCTGATTTGGGTACGCATCCACCAGTACAATATAAAAAGGCTATCCTGTTTCGGGATAGCCTTTCTATTACTTAATTGAGTTCATGTACACTGCTTTGATCTCAGTAGCCTGTATGCCCAAATAGGCCAGGGTCTGCTTCTGACTGCTGTGGTTGAAGACCTGCATCAAGGTTGGGATATCCACACCGAATACAGTTCGTTGGATGTAACCAAAAGTCTTGCGCAGACTATGGCTTCCGTAATTGCCCCTCAAATGTCCACACCATTCCTTGACCATTACGCTGAATGTAGGAACAGACAAGCCCTTGCCGTTCACTCCATCACCCTTGCGAGACTGGAACAGCGGTTCATCGTGTTTAGCATTGGGCATGGTAGCAAGTAACGCCTTGATTGCCTCGTATGCAGGTTCATTGATGGTGGTGAAGCGTTCCTTGCCGGTCTTCTGCTCTTTACTGGTGAAGTGCTGACCCGCCTTGAGGTAACGTACATCACCAACCTTTATCTTCAGGAGGTCTGAGGCACGAAAGTTTGTGTTGATACCTACTACGAACAAAGCCAGATTGCGGGGGTGTCCTGAGAGGTTGGCGGTAATCCTGCGAATCTCTTTCAGAGACTTGATTGCTTCTACCTTGATTTCTTGCTCTTTACTCACTGCCATGGTATCCCCCCCAACAATCTAAAAATATGATGTTTTAGTGACATAACTTTAGATTCAAATTCTTCTGATGTCAATCATTATAACGCAAAAAGGCCGCTAGGCCCTGGTAATAAAGGGCTTGCGGTCTCTTGTCGAATCTAAACTTTTAAGTATAAGTTTAGATTCATTGTCGCTTAGGTCTATCGAATCAGCAAAGACCTGAACAGACAGAGCCAAGGTATGCTGCCCCAGCTTTGCATCTGCTGAACTTGCTCAACCAGAAAGGGTAAGTCACAGATTCAATGTTACCCTGATCAACTCAAGTGCCTCGTGCCTCTCCGTTGGGGTGCAGTAACGCTCCTTGAATCGGTCCACAAGGCGCTCTATCAGCTTGACTTGCAATTCCTCGTTATTCAATTCGTTATCTGTATGTGTCTCTTGGTCACTGTCTTTCATAACAATTCTCCCACATTATTTGAGGCAATTATGGTAAAAATTATACGCCGATCATACGGAGAACTCAATGGCGGTCGTAGATAATTTTTTCTTATTCGATACATAAATGGAACATTAGAAGGCTGGCTTAATTGGAGGTTTGGGCGTAAACAATTCAATTGAATTTAATGTAATTGGGGGAAGCATGATCGGGCAGAGAGTCTTAGTGAAAGTTTTGATTGTAGCCAGAAAATTTACCTGCATGGCATTTGCTTTATCTGTAACAAGCGTTTCTGTTGCAAATGCTGGAGGGTATACAATTACTGACATTGGCGCACAGGTGGGAATATACAACATTTCTGCCAGCAGCATTAACAACTCCGGCCAGATGGTGGGGTCCTCAAATGTTGGTCAAGCCACACTCTTTAGAAATGGTACCATAACGAATCTCGGTGCATTAGGTGGGTATGAAAGCGTAGCCTACAGCATTAACAACTCCGGCCAAGTGGTGGGGTCGTCTTGGGGTTACGGTGGTACTGATGAGCACGCTACTCTCTTCAGCAATGGTACTGTAACCGACCTCGGGACCCTGCCGGGGTTAACTAACAGCTCTGCCTATAGCATCAACAACTTCGGTCAGGCTGTGGGTTATTCTTATATCCCCGGTACCGGTCCTTCCCGCGCAACTCTTTTCAGTAATGGCACCGTTACTGATCTCGGCTCCTTGGGAGGAACGTACAACGGAGCCAACAGCATCAATGACTCCGGCCAGGCTGTGGGGTATTCCTATACCGCCGGAAATGCTGGTATGCACGCCACACTTTTTAGTGGTGGCAAGGTTACCGATCTCGGCACACTGGGAGGGTATGGGAGCAACGGTTATAGGAGTACGGCATTAAGCATCAACAACAGCGGGTTAGCGGTAGGGTGGTCTGATTTTGAGAATAGTTCTCAACATGCCGCCCTCTTCAGCGGTGGCAAGGTTACCGATCTCGGCACATTAGGGGGTAGAGCAAGCCAGGCATATAGTGTTAACAACTCCGGACAAATAGTTGGTGTCTCAAATATCGATTATAGTGGCGCTTCACACGCTGTGCTCTGGAGTAATGGTAAAGCCGTAGACCTTACAAGCCTTGTTTATGCAGCTACCGGCTGGACCCTGATGGAAGCTCGTGGTATCAATGATGCTGGACAAATAGTTGGATATGGCATCAAAAATGATACGACAGGGTTAAGCACAGCCTTCCTTCTAACGCCTGATTCTGCGACACCAACTCCCATTCCTGCGGCAGCTTGGTTGATGGGTTCCGGCTTGATTGGCTTAGCTAGATTCCGAAGAAGTCTTGTATTCTGAGCATTTGGAATAGGTCTACCTCGGACTGCAAAAGCCGGATGAAGCATACAAGTAATACACTCAGTCAAAAGCCGCTTGCTGGAAGTGGAGAAGCTGCATACAGAAAAGGCCAGTACCCCCGAAGAGATACCGGCCCCCTGACATTGGTAACAATTCATTACCAATTCCGCCACAATTCCTGGCAATCGCCTCTTTCATTAAAAATAATACTTGACAGATTCTAATTTTAGTGGTACCCTAACAACATTCTTTCGAAGAAAAATGTATATGGGTTATAGACTATAGCCTGTATGCCTACTGATGGTATGCCTTACCCACCCCACCCACAGCATCCTATAGCTTATCCCCACTCTACCCCGTACCACACCATCCTACTCCTGACCATCCCCAACATACTGACCTTGTATATATTCCTGTGAGCAGTTCTGGCAAATCAGGACACTAATAAGGGACTTCTGATCTATGTCCAGGTGCTTCATCAGGCTGGGGTGGCTGTTGAGGTTTCCGGGGCATGTGCTACATGCTGCTGCGGTCATGGTGCTACCTCCTGGGTTTATTGGATTGATGACCCACTATATGGAAGTGGGTTCTAAATTCTTTTGTTCCTGCTCAGAGTATTGCATGAGAAGTGCACGCAGCGTCTCAGGATCGTTCAGGGCCTTGTTTTCTGTCTTACTCTCTTCAGAGTCTGCCAAGAGCGTGAGAGCATCAGCAAAGCTTGTCGGCATTCGCTCAGGAATACCGTAACATCCAGTTTTTAAAATTGAAGGAAGCACTTCATCAGCCAACCAGTCTTGAAATCTCTCTGCTGCTGGTAGCTTACTGCGCAGAATCAGGCGGTACATGTCACTTTCAGGGATGATCATTATCCCACGAGGGCTTGAGGTATGGGGTACTGATTCACCTCCTTTTAATAATTCCGGGCGCTTACAGTGCGCTTTGACTGCATCCTTAGGGATTTTGTATCCCAGCCTTGCTGCTACGTCGTTGGCAATGAACCAGATTTTGCCGTCCCTGTCTATTGTCCGGACCTGGAAGCCGGGTAGTATCTCCATATATTTCTCCTTTTGGTGTGAACTGCTGGGCAAGCTATACCAAACACAGGTACAGCCTGTCAATCAGATAAATTAAATTAGTCTAATCACTTCTGAATTGCAGCGCACAAGTGAATTGCAATTCAGAAGTGAATAGCATTGATAATCTGAGCATTTAGGAACAGTTTTACATTTAAGGGGGGGTAGTTCGGGCTGTGTGTGAGTTACGAAGTTTTTTCTAGGCAAGGCATACCATCAGCTATACCTTGCGGGCTTTTACTTCCAACAGTCCATTAACTTCTACAGGTTCGACATACACAGCCAGGGGTGATGATTTCAGGGTGATAACATCATGCAGTCGGATATCGAAGCTGGCTGAGCACAACAATGTGTAGACTGTGGATATGGGGAGAGCTACCGCTCTCCCCGCTCGTGCTTCGCACTCGCTTGGTGGTTAGATGGTTTCAGTTTCCGGAAGTACAATCACCTTCACCCGGGCTACGTTGAGCAGTAACACCAATCGGGCAACCTCGCGAAGATCATGTAATACTTTGGGTGCGTCACAGGCAGGACAGCGCCGGATAATTGGGCCAAGATGCTTGGCTGCGGTGATTGTGCAGAACTCTTTAGGTTCTATGGCCTGGGTGGAATCGTCACCGGTTGTCATGAGGTGAGACAGGGAGTCAAGGAAACTGTTGAAGACTTCCCCGGTGATCTTGGTGATTGCTTCTTGCATGACATTGGCTAGTGCTGAGTCGTAGCAGTAGGTGGCTGCAATGTCGGCTATGTCGTTGCTGTACTGAGTGGTAAAATGGTCCTTGATCTTTTGCTTATTCATTTGAATCTCCTTGGATTTAGGTCTGATGACCCTGGTATTTGGTATTTATGGGTGAGTGGCTAAGTGTCTGATTTACTGAGGTGTGTGTATTGGGGGGTATATCTTTAAGAGGAAGGTCTTTCAGAATTCAATACACTTTTTATCCAGCTCGACAATGTGGTGTTGCAGCTGGTTTGCAACGAACCTGGGTCCATACAGTTCTTCAAGTTTCCTGATATACAGTGCCAACTGTGCGGTATGTCCGCCTTCAGTAGGCGGCTTCCGGGGCGGCTTGTATGGTGCGTCTCCAGCTGCCGAAAGAAACTGAGCCCATGCGGGTAATGTTTTCCACCGTGCTTTATTCTTCTGGCAGGATGGTAACAAGAATGTGATTGCATCGGAAAAATATGCTCCGTGGATCGATGTCAGAGACTCCCCGGCGGCATACCTGCCAAGGGCTGCGGCTGCATGTTCTCCTGAGAGCTGCAACTCAACTCTGATGTAATCCAGAAAATCAGAATCAATGCCCTTGTTTGCTGAATCCTCTTTCCTATACCGATGACGGCCTGATTCATAAATGCTGTAACGCTTTGGTCTTGCTCCAAAGACTAGCGACCTAGCATCAGTATCCTTTGCACCTGGGAAGGCAACCAAACTGCATTGTGTTCTGACACTGTGTTCAACAGCTAGTTTCTGCAATTGGTCGAAATTTAGGAGTTGCTGTTTATCATCGACATAGATGTGAATATCTGTCACGTTAGCCTTACCATAGGGCCACGGGATTTCTGGTTTAACTATGCAACTGACTATTCTATTTATGTCGTCATCAGTAATATTCAACTCTGCTGAGTCAAATGCTGAGCCTTTCATTTCTATGTGTACTGTATCCTTGTTGTAGCCTTTTCCTGTATGGTAGAGGTTAATCAATCCTTTGTGAGTAAGCACCTCAGAGTAAAATCTCTTATCAGCTTTCTTCTTGTCTGACTTTGTGAAGTCAGATAGTTGAAGTTTAAACAGGTAGCTGACTATATGCTCCATGTCTTTGTCATTCGTGTATTCAGTGTACTCATTATTCAGATAGTAGATATCTGATTTTACATCATGTATGGTGAAGTTTAGGGCATGAATCCCGAACTCCTGTTGTATGTCTGCCATTTGTATTTTCTCCCCTGCTATGTATCGAAACCAGTACGTTCACTTCTTTATATACACAGGAGGAGTGTTTTATTATCACGGATTAATTTAAGATATAATTTTTCTATAGGGAGGAGATGTGCGAGCAATCGGGGAAAACGACACTACTACCCTGGTGTGTCGTTTTTGCAACACATGTGGTATGAAAATTAACCCCTGATTCTTGGTTGTTTGTGTGGGTGGTTCTGCTGGATTGGAACGAAGAGGTGAACGAAAGGAAGGGGAAGACCTGCCTGATTATGTTGATATAACAGTGAGTTGTTATTGTGGAAAGGTAAAATATTGATCAATAGTCATTTGAGGTCTTGCAACATATAACATGAGCAGATTATGACCGCCACTGGCCGCCACCTCCATGGCCCGTTTGGCGTGCTCCTGCCCCTTGACCTCGCTGAAATCCTCGCCGTAGCCGCAGCTGCTGGTGAAGAGCTCCTCCAGGTCGATGTGGTGGGGGGCGATAGGGATGCGGCCGCTGAGGAACTCAACCACCTGTGAAAGGGTGGTGGCGCCGATGACGCTGATCCCCTCCACCACCGCCGCTTCGGGAGCGTTCTCGAGTGGCAGAATGATGCCGGTCAGGCCGGCCCGTTTGGCAGCCACCGCCATGGAGAGCGCCCCGCGGATCGGTTTGAGGCTGCCGTCCAGGGAAAGTTCGCCCAGCAGGGTGTACTGCTGCAGGCTGGTTGCCTTGACCACACCGGTGGCCGCCAGGATGCCGATGGAGATGGGCAGATCGTAGGCGGCGCCCTCCTTTTTTATGTCGGCTGGCGCCAGGTTGGCGGTGATGCGCCGGGCCGGGAAATCGTAACCCGAGTTCTTCAATGCCGCCCGCACCCGGTCCTTGCTCTCCTTGACCGCTCCGTCCGGCAGTCCCACCGTGGCAAAAGCCGGCAAACCGGGGGCCAGGTCAACCTCCACATCAACGAGAATGGCGTCAATACCGATCAGAGCGCTGCTGAGGACTTTTGCGAGCATGACAGAATCCGTTCGTGGTTCAAGGTTCGTGGTTCAAGGTTCAATCCATCAACTAAGAACCTTGAACCGATTTCAACATAATAAATCCCATCTGCCGTCCGGTTTCTCCGTTATCCCTGCGGTGGGAGAAGAACAGCTCCCGCTGGCAACTGACGCACATGTCAGCGCTCTGGATCGCAGTTGCGGGAACACCGGCAGAGATCAGTAGCTGCCGGTTGGTGGCCGCCAGGTCGAGTTTCCACTTTCCCTCACCGCTTGCCACGGCAACCGCATCCCAGGGAAGCCCGCTCTGGAGAAAGGAATGTCTGACCGGCGCGTCCACCTCGTAGCAGCAGGGGGAGATGCAGGGGCCGATGGCAGCCTGCAGGGAAGCGGGGTCACAGCCAAAATGTGACTTCATGGCGCTAACGGTCTTGGCTGTCAGGCGCCCGGCTGTTCCCTGCCAGCCGGCATGCACGGCCGCTACCACCTGTTTTTCCGGATCCAGCAGCAGAATCGGGACACAGTCGGCCACGCAGACACCGATCATCAGGCCCGGCTGGTTGGTGATGATGGCATCACTCTCCACCGACAGAAAATGGGACACGTCCTCATTGGGGGTATCGATGATCAGGATGTCACTGCCATGAACCTGGCGGGCCGTGAGCAGCGAGTCCTCGGCAACACCGAAGGCGGTCATCAGCAGGCTGCGATTTCCCTCCACGCTGTGCTGCTGGTCCAGGGTGGTGGTCCCCAGGTTGAGGGAGTTGTAGGGGGGGCGTGAAACCCCTTCGTGGCGGGTGGTGAAACCCTGAATGGAACCGGGCGAACCGTTGAACTCGGCTGCCAGATAGTGGATGCGGCCGATGCGTTTGATCTGCATGAAATTACGTCTCCTCTGCGCACTGCGCCGAAAAATCCCTTTGCCTTCTGTTGTTCTTTACGCTTTAATACCGGTGCGTCGTCGCTGCCGCCAGACATAGACGCTGATCAGGGCGATACTGAAAACCACCACCCAGACCAGCGCCTGGTGGGCATACTGCATGATCAGCTGCTGATTTTCGCCGATGACATAGCCGATACCGGTCAGGATGCTGCACCAGATGCCCGCTCCCAGCAGCGTGTAGAGCGAGAAACGCAGGTGGTTCATGCCGGACAGCCCGGCCGGGATCGAAATCAGATGACGCACCACCGGCAGCAGTCTGCCGATAAAAGTTGATATCTCGCCGTGCTTTAGAAAAAAAAGCTCCACCCGTTCGAATTTGTCGGGCGGGATCAGTACATACCTGCCGTATTTGATGATCAGCGGCCGCCCCAGATAATGGGAGGCGAAGTAGTTGGCGTAGGCGCCCACCAGGCTTCCCAGGGCGCCGCACAGGATGGCGGCGGCCATATTCATCTGCCCCTGGAAGGCCAGGTATCCGGCCGGCGGCATGACCAGTTCGCTCGGCACCGGGATGACCGAACTTTCCATGGCCATCAGCAGGAATATGCCCGGATACCCCATGCTGCCGATGGTATCCAGCAGCCATTGAACAAGTGCATGCATTGAAAACTCCGTGTAACAATTTAATCAGCAATCTGTTTTTATACCCCATCTTGGGCATTCGGGCAACAGCAGATAGTCCCTTTGACGCACAACCGCGGTGGTGACAGCGTACTGGGGGAGCCAGGCACATCCGATATGAATATCCTTGAACGGCTGAAACATGAAATTCTGACCGGCGACGGCGCCGTGGGTACCATGCTCTATGCCCGGGGTGTCAGCCTTGACAGCAATTTTGAACATCTGAATCTGGTGCGTCCCGCCCTGGTACGGGAACTGGCCGACGAATACGTCAGCGCCGGGGCCCAGGTGATTGAGACCAACACCTTTGGCGCGAATTATACCAAGCTGGCCGCCATCGGCCTGGGGCACAAGGTGGTTGAGATCAACCTGACCGGAGCCCGCATCGCCCGCCAGGCAGCCGACCGTGGCCGGGATGTGCTGGTGGCCGGCTCTGTCGGCCCGCTGGTGCGGATCAAAGGGGAGGAGCGCGAACCGGGCGAAGCCGAGATGGTTGAGATTTTCCGGCTCCAGTGCCAAGCCCTGGCCGAGGGGGGCGTCGATCTCTTCCTGCTGGAAACCTTTTCATCGTTGCCGCAGCTGGTGGCTGCCGTTCGAGCCGCCCGTTCCACCGGTCTGGAGGTGTGCGCCTCCATGGCCTTTCTGGAGGGGGGCCGCAGCAGCGACGGCTCCACGGTGGAACGTTTCTGCGCAGCTGTGGAGTTGGCCGGGGCTGATCTGGTGGGCGCCAATTGTGGCGCCGGCCCCCTGGAACTGCTCAAGGTCGTGCAGCGGCTGAGCGCCGTAACTGACAAACCGATTGTGGCCTACGCCAACAGCGGTTTTCCCGAATACCGCGGCGGACGCTACATCTACCGCGCCACCCCAGACTATTTTGCCAGCATGGCGCAGGAGATGGTCGCGGCCGGGGCCGGGCTGGTGGGTGGCTGCTGTGGCACTACCCCGGAGCACATCGCCGCCGTCGCCCGTGCCCTGGCGGGCTGCAAACCGGTTGTGCGCAGCCGGCCAGCCGGCGTCAGTGTCAGCGAACCGGAGCAACCCTGGCGCCCCGACAGCGGTTCTTTCCTGGATGACTGGGGTAGGCGTACGGTCATCACGGTGGAGCTGGATCCGCCCAAGGGTCTGGATTGCAGCCGCATCATCGAGGGCTGCCGTCGCCTCAAACTGGCCGGCGCCGATGCCATCAACCTGGCAGAAAATCCCCTGGCCCGTCCCCGCATGGGCAACATCGCTTTGGGGAGTCTCATCCAGCAGCAGGTGGGCATCCGGGTGATCATCCACATCACCGGCCGCGACCGCAACCTGATCGGTATGCAATCGGACCTGCTGGGGGCCAGCCTGCTGGGAATCCGTTCTGTCCTGGCGGTGACCGGCGATCCGGCCAGCATGGGAGACCACGCCGGCGCCACGTCGGTCTTTGACCTGCATTCGCTGACCCTGATCAAGCTGTTGAGCGATCTGAACCGGGGAGTCAACGCCGTGGGCAATCCCATCGGTGGGGGTGCAGGTTTTACGATCGGCGCGGCCTTCAACCCGAATACAAAGGATATGGTCCATCAGGCCGGGAGGTTGCGAAAAAAAGTCGCCAATGGCGCGGTCTTTGCCCAAACCCAGCCGATCTATGATCCGGCGCTGTTTTTTGAAGCGCTGAAGCAGACAGCTGACTGCCGCATTCCCCTGATACCGGGTATCATGCCGCTGGTCAGTGAGCGTAACGCCGAATACCTGCACAATGAAGTACCGGGCATTTCCATTCCGGAATCTATCCGCGCCCGCATGCGGGGGCTGGAGAAGGAGGCCGGTGTGCGCGAAGGACTGGCCATTGCCAGGGAATTCATTGACGCCACCTTCACATCCGCCGGGGGGTACTATCTGATGCCCCCCTTCGGAAAGGTGGAGCTGGCCCTGGAGCTGATCAATCACATCCACACCAAGGAGAGGGAACACCTATGTACAGAATCGTTAAGTTAATGAGTATACTGTTCTGCTGTCTGCTGTGCGCTGCCTGTGTCAGCGACGTCAGTGTTCGCTCTGAATTTGAAAAGAGTGTCAAACAGTACAACAGCAAATTGCGCTGGCGGGAAATTGAAAGCGCCGGTCTGCTTTTCATGGAAACGGATCAACTCGATGCCTTTATGGCCTCGGCAGCAGCGCTCAGGAAGCGTGACATCACCATCACCGACTATCGTGTCCTGGCCGAGCACGTCCTTACCGTGAAGGAGACCGGGGATGCAACCGGGAGCGCAGTTGTCGAGTTCGACTACTACATCATGCCTTCCAACAGGGTCAAGACGCTGACCTACAAACAGGATTGGGTCTATCACGAAATCGGCAAGCGCGACTATTTCAAGCAAATGGCCTGGAAGCTGAAGAGCGGGTTGCCCGCCTTTGAGTAGTTGCCATGGAATGCTTGTCGGAACAGGTCCGCGCCTTCTGCCTCTATCTGGAAACGGAGCGCAATGTTTCACCCCATACTCTGGCAGCCTATCGTTGTGACCTGGAACAGTTGACACTCTTTATCCGGCGCGAGAGGGGCGAGGCGGCAGCGGCCGGTGACGTGGACCATCTGTTGTTGCGGCGCTATCTGGCCCAGTTGGGTAAAAGCGCCAAAAAATCCTCTCTTGGACGCAAGCTGGCTGCCATCCGAAGTTTTTACACCTACCTGCTCAGGCGGGGCTTTGTTGACAAAAACCCGGCCGAGCTGATTTCAACACCCAAAAAGGAAAAGCGGCTGCCGTTCCACCTGGATATTGACCAGACCACCGCCCTGATGGAAGCTCCTTCTGAAGAGGCAAAACATGTCCTGCGTGACCGGGCCATCCTGGAGATGCTCTACTCCAGCGGGCTGCGTGTCTCGGAGCTGACCGGTCTGGACAGGGAAGACCTGGACCTGGCCAGCGGCATGCTGCGGGTGATGGGCAAGGGGGGCAGGCAGCGCATCGTGCCGCTGGGAAGCAAGGCCATACTGGCTGTGGAAGAGTACCTGGCCAGTCGGGGGGAAGCGGCCGACAGCGGGCCGCTGTTTCTCAATACCCGCGCCGGCCGCATCAACCGCCGCAGCGTTGCGCGTATCATCGATGCCTATGTACTGAAAATTGCCGCTTTCAAACGCATCTCGCCCCACACCCTGCGCCACACCTTTGCCACCCACATGCTTGAGGGGGGCGCCGACCTGCGTGCCATCCAGGAACTGCTTGGCCATGCCTCGCTCTCCACCACCCAGAAATACACCCACGTCAGCATCGACCGCCTGATGGAGGTCTACGACAAAGCCCATCCCAAGGCGCATACGCCCACATCGGAAAACTGACGTTCACCTGTTTTCCCCGTAACACAAAAGCCCTGCCGGTTTCCCGGCAGGGCTTTTGTGTTACGTCATATAAAAAGAGTGCTTATTCGCAGAGGTCGATCTTCATGTCCCAGTTTTTGATTTTCATGGTGCCGTTCTGGGCCAGGTTGAGCTGCATCTTGAAGGCGCGGTCCCACAGCTGTGGCTGATGGGCAACCTTGCGCTTGAGGCAGTCGGCGGTGGCGATTGCCAGGTACTCGCTCAGGATCGGTTTGTACTCCGGATGGGCGCATTTTTCGATGATCAGCTTGGCGCGATCCTTCGGTGCCATGCCGCGGCAGTCGGCCAGACCCTGCTCGGTTACCACGCAGTCCAGGTCGTGCTCGGTGTGGTCAATGTGCGAACAGTGCGGAACCACACAGGTGATACCGGTCGGGTCGGTCTTGGAGGGGCGTGACGACGGTGTGTGCATGATCTTGAGGAAACCGTTGCGCAGGAAGTCGCCGGAGCCACCGATACCGTTGATCATGCGGGTACCACCCACCAGGGTGGAGTTGGCGTGACAGTAGATGTCGATTTCAACAGGGGTGTTCATGGCAATGACGCCCAGACGACGGATCGGCTCAGGATTGTTGGCGATGGAGAGCGGACGCAGGGTGATCTTGTCGAAATATTTGTCCATGTTGGCCAGGAAGCGCGGGAAGCCTTCTTTTTCCGACAGGGACAGTGAGCAGGAAGAGGCGCAGTCAAGACGGCCGGAGTCGAACAGGTCGAGCATGGAGTCCTGCAGAACTTCGGTGTAGACGCTCAGGTTGTAGAAGGGGCCTTTGGCCAGACCGCCCACAACGGCGTTGGCGATTGAACCGACGCCCGACTGGAGCGGAAGCAGGTTCTTGGGCAGGCGACCCATTTTGACTTCGTTGCTGAGGAAATCCATGATGTGGTTGGCAATGGCGTCGGAAGACTCATCCGAATCGGTGAAGGCGCGGCCCTTGTCCGGGTGCTTGGACTCGACGATGGCTACGACCTTGCTCATGTCGCAGGGAACATAGGTCGTGCCGATGCGGGAGTTGGCCTTGGTAATGTTGAGAACTTCACGGTTGGGAGGATTCTTATTGATGACGATGTCGTGGATCCCTTCCAGCGACGGCATGGCGGTGTTGACTTCCAGGATGATCTTGTCGGCCATCATCAGGATTTCAGGGACAGCGCCGCAGGAGGTGCCCAGGATCAGGCCGCCTTCTTCGGTGATGGCGCTGACTTCGATCAGGGCCAGGTCGAGTCTGCCGGTGGGAGAGTCCTTGGTGTAGAATCCATAGCCCAGGTCCTGGGCGAACATGGAGAGATGCTTGTCGCCCATGCGGATGCGGCCTTCGTTGATGCCGGCGGCGATGTTCTTGCCGGTTTGGTACGGCCAGCGGCGGTCGATCATGTCAAGCGATGCCCAGCGGTCTTCGGTTTCTGCTCCAACCGAGGCGCCGATAAACAGGCTGAATTTCAGTTTGCCCTGAAGATTGTTTTTCTCGACGTGGTCGGCCAATGCAATGGGAACCGCTTTCGGGTAACCGGCCGGGGTAAAGCCGGACCAACCGAGGTTCATGCCATCCTTGAAGTACTGGAAGGTTTCCTCAACAGGTACAACTTTGCTCAAAAGGGACTTGCATCGTACACGGTCCTGCAGTGTGCCGTACTCAGACATCTCCTACCTCCTGATTGTTTTTATGGTGTCCATGGGCTCTAGGCCATTCAGAACAGTCACATGTGATGTGTTTTTTTGATAAAAACGTAGCTATTCAAGGTGGTTGCGTCGTGCCAGTGTTTGGCCACGGCCAAAACGGAATCTTACGCAACCAAGCGTTTTTAGTCAAGCTAAAAACGAGCCGAACAGGAGGGGGATGGAGGGGCGTCCGGCAGGGGCAAAAACGTAATTTTTCGATGGAATACAGGGCAGGGCCGGGTGATTTCAGCTCTCGTAATCAACCGCCACGACGGAAGAACAGAGTGATTTCATCAACGGCACGACTTCACCGGCGTGGTAGGGGTGAACCTGGTAGGCCTGGAGGTCGTCGAGGGAATCGAATCGAGTTACCAGGGCAACGTCGCAGGAGCGTTCGGACCGGATGACATCGATCCCGGCTTCCAGGTGACGCAATTGGGGTATCTTGCCCTGCATGCTGAGCAGTTTGTCCCGCACTTGGGCCAGCGCGTCAGCGGTGGGTTCGGTCAGTTTGAAAAAAACGATATGGGTTATCATGGTGGAAAACACTCCTTACGGTATGATGTGGGGCAGTTATGACACACTTTGATATACAACGGTGCACAACCGCTGTCAACCGCGTTATGGCACGTGAAGATTCCGGGTGCATACCCGGAAAGCGGTGGTATAGTTTTAAAAAATAAAACATTCTTCCGTGGGGGTGCATCATGTTGGAAAAGACACTTGTTCCTTCCGTTGAAAAGCGTATCGGTTCCCTGTTGGAGTACAACCGGAGAAGGGAGCTGGAGTCCTCATCCAAGAGCCAGGCCAAAAAAGCAAGACCAACCATCACGCTTTCCCGTGAATTCGGCTGCGAGGCCTACCCTGTTGCCGAATGTCTCCAGGAACTGCTGGAAAAGAAAACCTCTGAAACGTGGCTGGTGATGGATAAGGAACTGCTGCGGGAGATTGCCCGCAAGGAAAAGGTTTCCGGGGATGTCCTGATGAGGCTGGGGGAGAAACCGTCGTTTCTGGATGAGATGATCGCGACGTTTTCGCCGAGCTGGAAGAGCGACAAAGATTACTTTCAGCTGATCTGCAGCTACATCGTGGAGTTGGCCCAACAGGGGAATGTGATTCTGGTTGGGCGCGGCAGTGCCTTTATTACCCAGTCCATGAAAAATTGCCGGCACTTCCGTCTGTACGCTTCCGCTGAATTCAAGATCCGCTCCATCAGTCACCGTCTGGGGCTTTCCCGCGAAGAGGCCGAAAGGCAGATCGAGCAGGGACAGCGTCAGCGGGAACAGTTTATACGCACGTTTCTCGATCGGGACTCCCGTGACCTGAGCGTGTACAACCTGGTCTTCAACCATGACCGCAACAGTGTGGATAAAATTGCCGACACCATCGTGAAGTATGTCATGGAATGCTGATCGGGGTGGATGGCCCAAACCATACTGAAAGGGCGCTCCCTGAGGGCGCCCCGCTCATTTCATCCATCTCCGGTAGAGCGAGTTATCAAGCCCCAGCTGGTCCAGAACCTTTCCTACCACAAAATCAATCATGTCATCAATGGTCAGCGGCCGGTGGTAGAAAGCCGGCATGGCCGGGATGATTCTGGCACCGGCCCGCGCCAGCCTGAGCATGTTTTCCAGGTGGATCTCGCTCAGCGGTGTTTCACGCGGGACCAGCAGCAGCGGGCGATGCTCCTTGAGCATGACATCGGCGCTCCGCTCGATCAGGTTGCCGGAAATGCCGGCGGCAATGCGTGCCAGGGTACCCATGCTGCAGGGGCAGACAATCATGGCGTCGGGCGCGGCGGAACCGCTGGCTGAACTGAAAAAAAGGTCGTTGAACGCCACCACCCGGATGCCGGCTTCAACCTTGAGATGGTCGCAGAGGGTCCTGGCAACGGTTGTGCTGTCTCCTGCCAGGTCGAGCCCGGTCTCTTCGCGACAGACCAGCTGTCCGCTCGCGCTGGCGGTAAAGGTGAGTTCAACACCGCGACGCAGAAGTTCTTGCGCCAGGCGCAAACCATAGATGGAGCCCGAGGCGCCGCTCAGGGCCAGCAGGATGCGTGGTGTACTCATGGGTTCCTCGTCAGGACTTCGGCAGCCGTGCTGAGCAGGATCACGACACTGATATAGCCGTTCATGTTGAAAAAAGCCGCATCGAGTTTAAGGAGATCGCCGTCACGCAGCAGCCAGTGTTCATACAGCAGCATGGCGGCCGCCACCAGAATGCCGACCATGAACCATGCGCCCAGGTGCAGCAGGGAAAGCAGTCCCAGCAGCAGCGCCAGCATGACCAGGTGGAACATGCGCGCGGCCCAGAGCGAGCCCTCCACCCCCAGCAGCACCGGGATGGAATGCAGCCCGGCGGAGCGGTCAAACTCCAGGTCCTGAAGGGCATAGAGGATGTCGAATCCGGCCACCCAGAAGAGCACCGCACCCCCCAGGATCAGCGCCGGACCATCGATACTGCCGCGGATGGCAACCCAGGCGCCGATGGGGGCGGCGGCCAGGCAGAGACCCAGGACCACATGAGCCAGGGCGGTAAAGCGCTTGCAGTAGGAGTACAGCACCAGGAAAAAGAGCGCCAGGGGGGACAACTTCAGGCAGAGCGGGTTCAGTTGCGCTGCTGCTGTCAGCAGCAGGACGATTGATGCCATGATGAACACCAGGGTGGCGCCCTTACCAATCAGTCCGGCCGGGATGGCGCGACTCGCCGTGCGGGGGTTGAGGGCATCGATACCGGCGTCGATCAGCCGGTTGAGTCCCATGGCCGCGGTGCGGGCGCCGACCATTGCCAAAACGATCCAGAGCAGCTGCCGTGGATCGGGCATGCCATTGGCGGCCAGCAGGGCGCCGGACAGGGCGAACGGCAGTGCGAAGATGGTGTGGGAGAATTTTATCATCTCCATAAAAACTCTGACGTTATTGATGATCCCGCTTGTCTGCGTCATTTTGTTCTTTCCTGAATAATATCTGATCGCGCAAAACTGTTTTTGTGGTTCATGGGAGTCCGTATTCTTTCCACCGCTCGGCAACCCGCTGAACAGTAGCGCTATCAACCACGATCCGTTGTCGTGGCGTCCTGCAGCCGGTGGCGTCCAGGGCCTGGCGCTTCCCGCTCCCATCGCAGAAGCTGTCGCGGGTGAAATAACAATTGTTGATGGCTTGCCAGGCCACTCCGGTCATGGAGGAGGTGTCAACCCCGGCATCCACAAAGATCAGCAGGCGCGAGCCGGAAAACCAGGGGCTGTTCCAGAGCCGGGCGGCTGTTTCCCTTACCATGGCAGGGGAAGGGTTATCAAGGGAAATGATGGCGCTCTGGTGAAAGACCCATTCCAGTGGGAAGCAGAGTTCATGCACGCCAGGAATCAGCCGCTTCAGGAACGCCAGCAACAGCCGCTCCCATGCCTTGGCCATCCAGCAGTCCTCCATGGGGGGCGGTCCGACCACCGTGGCCGGGATGATCGCGTTCCGACGGTGGCTGATGGCGGTGATCCGCATCAGGCTGGCGATCGCGGCTGGCGAATAACAACCGGTGTGATTGCCAAAGGGCCCCTCCTCAACCGTTTCCCCCGGATGGACATACCCCTCGATGACCAGTTCGCACCCGGCCGGAACCTGCAGCGGAACACTCCGGCAGGGAACTGTATCCAGAGCAACCAAGCCCAGGAATCCGGCAAAGGTGATTTCATCCAGTTCACCCGGCAGGGGCAGCATGGCGCTGAAGGTTGCAGCAGGTGGACCTCCCAGGGCAATGGCCACCGGCATCGGCTGGCCAAGGCGGCGGTGCTCCTCCAGGTGCCGAGCTGCTCCACTGCCCGCTTTCCAGCGCAAGGCCAGTTCTGTCGCGCCGCGCAGTTGGGCGCCGTACATACCGCAGTTCTGCAGTCCGCTCTCCGGGTGACGGGTAAATACGTGCCCCAAGGTGATGTAGCGGGGGTAACCGCAGGCACTGCCGTCACCGGGCCAGCTCTGCAGAAAGGGAAGCAGCCTCAAGTCGGGCGGCTCCATTGCCATCAGTTGCGGGTCAGGGTCAGGTGAGAAGTAAGGCATGAAGCGGGAGAATTCGGGCAGGTCGGCAATCTGGCGGTCGAGGCTGGGCATGTCCGGGGAGGGAATCCGGTCGAGCAGTTGTGTCATCCGCTCGGTCAACCGGTCCAGGTGGTCGATGCCCAGGGCCAGGCAAACCCGTCGCGGGGAGCCGAACAGGTTTGTGGCGACAGGGAATGGTGAGCCTGCGGGAGATTCGAACAGCAGGGCTTTGCCGCCACCGAATGATTTGCAGACCCGGTCGGTGATGGCGGCGATTTCCAGAAGCGGGTCGGTCGGGACAGGGATTCTGGTTAGCTCGTTGTGTGCGTCCAGGAGGGCAATCAACTGCTGAAGGTCAACGTTTGACATGTTCAGTCCCGTGTCAGTAATCGCTCCGTCCGACGTATTTCTCGAGTCGACAACAAAAGTGTCAGAAAATTAATCTTGAACCGGCCGCCTGTCAGATGAATTTAGCTGCGCATTCGGCGAACCTTGACTACTCACCGAAGCGGTTGCGAAAGTACTCAGGGCCGCGCCGGCGCTTGATGGCCAGCTTGTACAGTTCCTCGTACTTCAGTGCGGCCGCATCCCAGGTGAAGCGTTGCGCCATGCCGTTCTTCCTGAGTGCGGCCAGTCCGGCCGGATTGTTGAAGTAGGTATAAACCGCCCAGCCGATGGTGTCGTAGAGGGCTGTGGCGCTGTGGCTCCAGAACTTGAAGCCGGTGCCGGTGAGCTTGGCCTCGTCGAAATTTTCAACGCTGTCCTCCAGGCCGCCGGTGGACCGCACGATGGGAGGAGTGCCATAGGCCAGGCTGTACATCTGGTTCAGACCGCACGGCTCGAAGGCCGAAGGCATAACGAAAAAATCCGCTCCCGCCTCAACCTTGTGGGCCAGTGCCTCGTCGTAGCCGATAAAACAGGCGAATTTATCCGGGTACTGGGCGGCGATGTCGCCGAAGTAGAAATGTGCCCAGGGTTCGCCATTGCCGACCATGACAAACTGCACATCCATCTCCAGAATTCGGGGGATGGCCTCGGCTAGCAGGTCGGTTCCCTTCTGTCTGACCATGCGAGAAACCACTCCCAGCAGCGGCACATCGTCACGCAGCGGCAGCCCCATGGTGCTCTGCAGATCGCGCTTGCAGAGCGCCTTGCCTTTTTTTACGGTTCGGGCCGAATAATTGGCGGCAATGAAGCGGTCACTCTGCGGATTCCACTCTTCATAATCAACGCCATTGAGGATGCCGTACAGGTCGTTGCTCCGGTCACCAACAACCCCCTCCAGGCCCCAGCCGAATTCCGCTGTCTGGATCTCGCGGGCGTAGCCTTCACTGACCGTGTTGAGCAGCGTGGCGTGGTAAATGCCACCCTTGAGCAGGTTGACCTGGTCATCCTTCTCCAACTCCAGGTAGTTGAAGTGTTTCCAGCCGACTCCCAGTACCTCCATCAGGCCGGGGTAGAAGGCGCCCTGATGCTGCATGTTGTGCAGGGTCAGCAGTGACGCGGCATCACCCACAAACCGGTCATGCAGATAGGATGTGTTCAGCAGGAGCGGGATAACGCCGGTATGCCAGTCATGGGCATGCACCACGTCCGGCGTAAAATCGAGCATCTTGCAGAGTTCCAGGGCCGCCTTGGAGAGAAAGACAAACCGGTTGTCGTTGTCCATGTATCCCTGGCCATCCTGCTGATACAACCCCGGTCGGCCGAAGTAGGCCTCATGCTCCAGAAAATAGATCGGTACATCACACCCTGGCAGGCGCCCTTCGTAGACCCCACAGTACTGATTGCCGATGATACCCATGGGTACCACCAGGGTTCCCGGCAGCAAGCGAAGATTGTACTTCTCACGATTGACGGAATAATAGCGGGGAATGACAACCCGGACAGCGTGCCCCAGGCGGGCAAGATATTTGGGCAGGCCTCCGACAACATCGCCGAGGCCGCCCTCCTTCGCAAAGGGGGCGGCCTCGGAGGCTGCAAACAGGATCGTGAGCGGTTTTACCGGCATCAGTGACGCTCCGTTGGTTATTTGGGTACGTTTTCCCAGTCAGCCAGAAACTTCTTGATACCGGCGTCGGTCAGGGGGTGTTTGGCCAGTTGAATCATGACCGAATAGGGAATGGTAGCAATATCAGCGCCGACCAGGGCAGAGTTGAGTACATGAATCGGGTGCCGCACGCTGGCAACAATGATTTCGCTGGTGTAGCCGTAGTTGTCGAAAATGGTGCGGATCTCTTCGATGATACCCATGCCGTCCTGGGATATGTCATCCAGTCTGCCCACAAAGGGGGAGACATAGGTGGCGCCGGCCTTGGCAGCCAGCAGCGCCTGAAGTGAAGAGAAAATCAGAGTCACATTGGTCTTGATGCCCTTTTCGGTGAGCGCCTTGGTGGCTTTGAGCCCCTCGGGTGTCATGGGCACCTTGACGACGATGTTGCGGTGAATCTTGACCAGCTCTTCGGCTTCCCTGATCATGCCCGCTGCATCCAGGGAAATGACTTCGGCGGAGATGGGGCCGTCAACGATGGAGACGATCTCCTGGATCACGTCCTGGAACTTGCGCCCTGATTTGGCGATCAGGGACGGGTTGGTGGTAACGCCGTCAACCAGTCCCAGGTCGTGTGCGTCACGAATTTCGCGTACATCCGCGGTGTCGATAAAAAACTTCATAGATATCCTCCGTCAGGTTTGTGTGTGGTCAAGGTTTTCTTTATATTTGTCCAGGCAGGTACGGGAACAGAAGTAGAGCCGTTGGCCATTGTGGTTGCCGACCACGGCATCCTCCTCTGAAACGTACATGCCGCAGACAGGATCTTTATGAGTTGTGGTAACATTTTCGCGGTTTGTGGGGGGGGCTGTCCGGCTTGTACGGGGTTGAGTCAGAGACATAACAATACGGTAGCCGAAATACAGCAGAAGTCCCCAGAGTAGTAAGCGGATCACGCAATCTCCTTCTGTCGTCAGATCTGCGCGACCTGCTCCGTGGATGGCAGCGCAGCCAGAAGCTCGGTCATGGTCCGACCCAAAACAGGGTGCCGCAGCTGGGGAGCCAGCTTGCAGAGCGGCTCCAGCACAAAACGTCGTTCGGCCATGCGCGGGTGTGGAATGGACAGTTCCTCTGCGGTCAGTATCTGATCACCGTAGAGCAGCAGGTCAAGGTCCATGGTTCGGGGCCCCCAAAGATGCGTGCGAGTCCTTCGAAAGGTAACACTTTCGATGTGTTGGAGACGGAGAAACAGCGTCTGGGGAGTAAGCCGGGTTGAAAGCCGCAGAACTGCGTTGATGAAGTCCGGCTGGTCTGTAACGCCGACCGGAGATGTTTTATAAAAGGGAGAAAGCCCGGTGACTCTGCTGTCCGGAAGTTTGCCCAATTCCGCAACAGCCCGCAGCAGATTGAGCTCCCTGTCCCCCAGATTTGAGCCGAGGCCGATGTAGGCGTCTTTTTCCACGTGCGGATTAAAACATAACCGTATTCATACGTCAACCGCCCTCTGCACCATGCAGAGGGGTGCTGTGGCAAAAAAACACCCTGGCAACTAGGAGGGGAAATTACCAGGGCAAATGAGGTTCTTCGCGAACCTCGCAATTTGTTGTATCTGTATACAGTATACCAATCGAGTCGGAGAATTTACAAGATTAATAATTAATTTTGCGCGCAAAATAGAAAAAGAGTGATTGGTTCAGTATAGCAACATACTATCCGTAGGCAAGTCAGGTTATTTGTTGATCTGGGGAATTGAAGCAAGTAAGCCATCCCGCAAGGTCGCATAGCGTAAGGTAATTCCCAGTCGTTTGAACATATGGGTTGGATCTACAACTCTTGCTTCGCTGACATAGGACAGCATCAAGGGTGACATTACCCTGTGTGCCTCTTCCAGCGATACCTGGGGCTGGCGCGGCGCCCCCAGAGCATCCGCCACAGCGTTAAAATACTCTGTCATGCTGCTCGGTTGACCATCACTGACATTGAATATGTCTCCGTCTTCCCCTTTTTCTGCCGTTGCGACACAGATTCGAGCCAGGTCATCGGCGTGAATGCGGTTGCTGGGACCTGACTCCTCCAAACGCAAGAGCGGCTGTCCCTGATGGATCTGTGTCAGAGGCAAACGTCCGGGGCCATAGATGCCGCTGACTCTCAGGATAATCACCGGGACGCTGTGCTCTGCACCGTAGTTTCGAAAGATTTTTTCCGCATCCAGGCGGCGTTTGCCCATGGCAGATGTGGGATCTGTGGCTGATTGTTCCGTAACCACCGATCCGTCCTTGACGCCATAGACAGATGTCGCGCTGATATAGATGATTTTTGAGGGGTGAGCGGAGTTGTTCATGGCGGCGCAGAAATTACGCGCACGCTGGTCGCTGATGCCGCCGCCGGGCGGTGGAACAAAATAGAATACGACACGACCGCTGACATCGAGCGTGGGAAGCTGTGCAGCATCATCGAGAGAGCAATTCATGGCCTCAAAACCCTCGCCCGTAAGATGCAGTGCACGTTCGGCAGATCTGGTCATGCAGGCTACGCTTGAACCTAAATCCCGAACCAAGCGAGCTACGCGCTCACCGATATATCCACAACCCGCTATAAATACGTTATCCATGGGTATGTCTCCCGAATTGTCCGAAGTGCGCCGAAACATGAACCTGCCGCGTCTCTCTTTTGGTCTGCGGATTCATAAAAAAGGGCTTCGCGGCAGTGCCGCGAAGCCCAGGTACTTCAGATATTGCAGAAATTATACTTCGTAGCTCAACTGTGCCAGCTGCTGATAGAGCTTGTTACGACGTGCCGACAGCGCTGCGCCTTTCTTGGCAAGTTTCTCTGCCTGCTCAGGGTTGATCTTTTTGAGGACTTTCCAGCGGTTCTCACCGTTGATGAAGTCTTCGTACGAGGTCGTGGCTGCCTTGCTGTCCAGCTGAAGCGGGTTCTTACCCTGGTCAGCCAGCAGCGGGTTGTAACGATACAGGGTCAGGTAGCCGGAGGAGACCGCTTTCTTCTGCTCGTCAACGGCGGTGGTCATGTTGATGCCGTGGGCGATGCAGTGCGAGTAAGCAATGATCAGTGACGGTCCTTCGTATGCCTCTGCTTCCATGAAGGCCTTAACGCACTGGCCCGGGTTGGCCAGGGATATGCTGGCAACATAGACGCTGCCGTAAGCCATGGCGATCAGACCAAGGTCTTTCTTGCCAATCGGCTTGCCGCCGGCTGCGAACTGGGCAACGGCGCCCATGGGGGTTGATTTGGAGGCCTGTCCACCGGTGTTGGAGTACACTTCGGTGTCAAGTACCAGCAGGTTGATGTTCTTGCCGGAGGCGATGACATGGTCAAGTCCGCCGTAACCGATGTCATAGGCCCAGCCGTCGCCACCGATGGCCCAGACCGATTTGTTAACCAGGTAATCGGTCAGCGGAAGCAGCTTGGCAGCTGTTTTGCCGGTGTTGTTTGCCAGCGCGGCTTTCAGTTCGGCTACACGTGTACGCTGTGCTTCGATACCGACCTGGGTTTTCTGGTCAGCGGTTTTGATTTCCTGAAGCAGCGCCTTGATGCCCTTTACTTCTGCGCAGTCGCAGGCGATCAGTTCGTCAACTAATTCATATGCGGCTTCCTTGAACTTGTCCACACCGAGACGGATACCGAGGGAGAACTCGGCGCAGTCTTCGAACAGTGAGTTGTTCCAGGTCGGTCCACGGCCGTCTGCACGCTGTGCGTAGGGGGTGGTGGGCAGGTTGCCGCCGTAGATGGAGGAACAGCCGGTGGCGTTGCCCATCATCAGGCGATCGCCGAACAGCTGGGTCAACAGTTTCAGGTACGGTGTCTCACCGCAGCCTGCACATGCGCCGGAGTATTCGAACAGCGGACGGACCAACTGGCTGCCACGCAGGGTGTCGAGCTTGAGCAGGTTGACGTCAACTTCGGGCAGATTTAGGAAGAAGTCATAGTTGGCTGCTTCAGCTGCACGCAGTGGCGGCTGGAACTGCATGTTGATGGCTTTGTGATTCGGATCTTCCTTGCTCTTGGCCGGGCAGTTGTGGACGCAAGCGCCGCAACCGGTACAGTCTTCGGGAGCAACCTGGAAGGTCAGTTTCATGCCCTTGACTTCGGCGATCTTGGCGTCGCAGGACTTGAAGGTTGCCGGTGCGCCGGCAAGACAGCTTTCCGGATATGCTTTCACGCGGATGGCTGCGTGCGGACACATGAAGGAACAGATGGCGCACTGGATACAGAGTTTTTCGTCCCAAACCGGAATGTCAACTGCAATGTTACGCTTCTCGTACTGCGAGGTGGCGGTCGGGAAGACGCCGTCGATCGGCATGGCGGATACGGGCAGTTCATCACCCTTGCCGGCAACCAGCATGGCGGTGACATCCTGAACGAACTTCGGCGCGTGGGCAGGAACTGCCGGCGGCATCTTCAGAGCGCTGGTGGCAGTTGCCGGAACCGCAACTTCATGGATATTGGTGAGGCCGGCTTCAACGGCGGCGTAGTTCATGTTGACAACTTTGTCGCCCGCCTTGCCGTAGCTCTTCTTTATGGCTGTCTTGATTTCCGTGACAGCGGTTTCAATCGGGATGATGTTGGAGATTTTGAAGAAGGCGGTCTGCATGATCATGTTGATACGTGCGCCCAGACCGATTTCCTCGCCCAGTTTGATGGCGTTGATGACATAGAATTTCAACTTTTTGTCGATGATCTGCTGCTGTACTTCAACCGGCATTTTTTCCCATACTTCGTCGTGCTCGAAGGGGGAGCAGAGCAGGAAGGTGCCGCCTACCTTGGCCTTGCTGAGCATGTCATATTTCTCCAGGAAGGAGAAGTTGTGGCAGGCAATGAAATCGGCATTGTCGATCAGGTAGGGCGAATTGATCTGCTCCTTGCCGAAACGGAGATGGGAGGTGGTGATGGAGCCGGCCTTCTTTGAGTCATAGACGAAATAAGCCTGGGTATAGTTGTCGGTGGCTTCGCCGATGATCTTGATGGTGTTCTTGTTGGCGCCGACGGTACCGTCGGAACCGAGGCCGAAGAACATGGCTTCGTAGACACCTGCCATGGAGGAGCGGAAATTCACATCATAATCGAGGCTGCAGTTGGTGACGTCTTCCTTGATGCCGACCACGAAGTTTTTCTTCGGTTTGGCTGCATTGAGGTTATCCAGAACGGCTTTGGCCATGGCCGGAGTGTACTCTTTGGAGCCAAGACCGTAACGGCCGCCAATGATAGTCGGATACTGTCCGCCGAAGAGGGCGGCGTCATCGGCCATTGCTTCGCCGATGGCTGTGCGCACGTCCAGATAGAGCGGCTCGCCCAGGGAGCCGGGCTCTTTGGTACGGTCGAGAACGGCAATTTTCTTGACGGTTTTGGGGAGCGCGGCAATAAGTGCGGCAGCCGGGAACGGACGGTAGAGACGAACCTTGACTACGCCGACCTTCTCGCCCTTGGCGTTCAGGGTTGCGGCGGCTTCAGCGGTGGTGTCGGCAGCGGTACCCATGACAACAACAACGCGGTCCGCATCCGGGGCACCGACATAGTCAACCAGCTTGTAGTTACGGCCGGTGAGCTTGCCCAGTTTGTCCATCTCTTCCTGAACGATGGTGAGACAGGGCGCATAGTAGGGGTTGACCGTCTCACGACCCTGGAAGTACACGTCCGGGTTCTGTGCAGTGCCGCGGATAGTCGGACGATCCGGGCTCATGGAACGGGCGCGGTGGGCATTGACCAGGTCGTCGGTGACCAGGGCGCGCATATCGTCAAAGGTCAGCTCTTCAACCTTTGACAGTTCGTGGGAAGTACGGAAACCGTCGAAGAAGTGGATGAAGGGAACCCGTGAACGCAGGGTGGATGACTGGGAAATCAGGGCAAAGTCCATGGTTTCCTGGACATTGTTGGCGCAGAGCATGGCCCAGCCGGTGGAGCGGCAGGACATGACGTCGGAGTGGTCGCCAAAGATATTCAGGGCGGCTGCGGAAATGGCGCGGGCCGAAATGTGGAAAACGGTGGAGGTCAACTCACCGGCAATCTTGTACATATTGGGGATCATCAGCAACAGACCCTGACTGGCGGTGAAGGTGGTGGTCAGGGCGCCAGCCTGCAGCGCGCCGTGGACGGCACCGGCTGCGCCGGCTTCTGACTGCATCTCGGTTACCGACGGAATTGTACCCCAGAGGTTCTTCTCTCCGGCGGCGCTCTTGATGTCGCAGTACTCACCCATGTTTGACGACGGCGTAATCGGGTAGATGGTCATTACTTCGTTCGTGGCATGGGCCACGTGGGCGACGGCTGTGTTACCATCAATGGTTACCATTCTTCTACTCATTCGTTCCTCCTCAGGTTTGTGTGTTTTTAAAAAAACACTACTGACAAAATTTGACTCTCTTCAGCTGATGTACAAGGTGCTGCTTTTGTATGACTACTACGTAAACAAAGTTCGCATGCTTTCGTGCACTATAACGGGTTTCTGCCCTGGAGCGCCCACTGAACTGTGGCTGCATCGACATACTCGATGTCGCTACCCAGCGGGATGCCGTGCGCAAGACGTGAAACACGTATATTGAGAGGTTTGAGCAGTTTGGTCAGGAACAGCGCTGTTGCTTCCCCTTCAACGGTAAAGTTTGTTGCAATGACAACTTCAGTGACTCCGCCATGCTTGATCCTCTTTATGAGTTCGTCGATTCTCAGATCCGAGGGTCCGATGCCTGAGAGAGGGGATATGGCGCCTTCCAGCACGTGGTACCGGCCGTGGTAGGCGTTGCTTCGTTCCAGAGCCATCAGGTCCTGGGAATTTTCAACCACACAGATAATACTCTCGTCACGCCCGCCTGAGCAGATGGCGCAGGGATCGTCTTCGGTCATGGCAAAACATGTTGAGCAGGCGCGTACCCTGTTCTTGACTTCCAGCAACGACTCCGACAGTGCAGTCAGGTTTTGAGGAGATTTAAGCAGGTGAAATGCAAGCCTGAGGGCGGTTCGTTCGCCTACACCGGGTAACTTCTTCAGCTCCCCCACAAGTCTTGACAGGGAAGACGGCTTAGTTAGCATATATTTTTGTACAAGTAAAACGGTTTTTGATGCGACGCATGGTATCAATAAACAAAATGCACGCTCCTGAAAAACTGTCATGCCATGGGGCGTCCGCACAGGGAAACGACACTCTGTTTGCATATCCTATTAGCCGAACTGAACTAATTAGTCAAACGAAAAAAGAAGTTGCCATTGGTTCATTAGTGCACATTAGCAAAAGGTGCCCGTTTCCGGTGGACGAACTGCGGTCAGAAGAGTCCGGGAATACTCATTCCGCCAGTTATTTTCGACATTTCATCGGACAGCTCGGCATGAACCTTTTTGAGTGCATCATTGATTGCAGCTATAATCAGGTCCTGAAGCATCTCCACATCCTCGGGATCAACCGCCTCTTTTTTTATCGATAATGAAATTATTTCATTTTTGCCGTTGACGGTGACCGCCACGGCTCCACCACCGGAAGTGGACTCGGCCGTTTTCAACGCGGCTTCTTCCTGCAATTTTGCCATCTTGTTCTGGATCATCTGCGCCTGCTTCATGATGCTTGCCAAACCTTTTGACATTGTTTCCTCCTGCTTTGTATGAAATGGTTGCGTACTTCTGTTTTACCGAGCCGGTAGCATCTCAGGCTTCGCGAATATCGGTTATGGCGCCGCCAAAAATCCGTAGCGCCTCCTTGATGACCGGGTGCTCGGCCACTTCCCGCTTCAGGTCTTCCTGGCGCTGTTCATGGTCACTCTTTTTTTTTTCTGCCAGCGACAACGGTACGTCGTCCATCGTCTGTGGGATCGGTTTTATCCGGATAACCGTTTCCTGCCCGGTAAACTCCTCGGCCAAGGCTTTTATCTCAGCAATGGAGTCGGCATCCTGGATACTCGACAGGTAATAGCTTCCCGTCGGAAATCCAACCTCCATCAAGCCCGCTTCCTGCTTGAGCGGGCTGCCATGCTCCAGCACCGACCCGACCGCAGGGCGCCTCTCGTTTGCAAAGGCCACGAAGCGTTCCCATGCTGGAACGGAGCTGTTGGCGTTTTTTGACGCAACGGTAGTGACGGGCGGAGGGGGTGGTGGTTGCTGAGGCTGTTGAGCGGCGCGGGGTGGCTCGCGACGGTGCTGTTCCGCAGTCGGAGCGGTGCGTCCGGCATCCCAGGGAAGCGCTGGTGTATGCACGGCGCTGGTTTCCATGGCCTTGAGCTTGTCAAGCAACTCCAAAATGGGAACCACCGGTTCGAGCGTGGCTGCTTTCAGCAGCGCCATTTCCAGCACCAGTCGCGGAAAGCTGGCAAAGGCCATCTCGGTGTCTGCCTTGAGCAGCAGTGTCAGTCTGCGCTGAATGTCCTGGGCCGTGATGCTGCCTGCTTGGCGTTTCAACTCATCCAGTTCCGGTTGGGACAGGTCGAGAATTTCTTCCGGTTTTTGCACCGAACGGATTATCAGCAGATGGCGAAAATGCTCGATCAGTTCCTGGCAGAACTGGCGCAGATGATAGCCGACTTCATCGACCTTTTTGACGTCCGCCAACACGCTCTGGGTGTCGTTACAGAAGACTGAGGCCGAGATGCTCGCCAAAAGTCTGCGGTCAACGGCGCCGATCAGTGTCACCACATCTTCGTCGGTTACGCTGTTGCCGCAGCAGGCCAGCACCTGGTCAAAGGCCGTCAGGGCGTCGCGCATGCTGCCGTCACCCTTGCGGGCGATCAGGGCCAGGGCAGCATCGCTGACCGTGATCATTTCCGCTTCGGCGATAAAACGGAGGCGGGCGACGATCTTTGCCAGGGGTACCCTTTTAAAGTCGAAGCGTTGGCAACGTGACAGAATCGTGATGGGAAGCTTGTGCGGCTCGGTGGTGGCAAAGATGAACTTGACGTGCTCGGGTGGCTCCTCCAGCGTTTTCAGCAGTGCGTTGAAGGCGTTGGTGGAGAGCATGTGAACTTCATCGATGATAAAGATTTTGTAGCGACTGTGGGAGGGGAGGTACTTGGCGTTGTCGCGCAGTTCGCGAATATCGTCCACGCCGGTATTGGAGGCGCCGTCGATTTCAAAGACATCGGTGGATGATCCCCTGGTGATCTCGATGCACAGGGGACAGATGTTGCAGGGTTCATGGGAGACACCCCGCTCGCAGTTGAGTGTTTTGGCCAGGATGCGGGCCGTACTGGTTTTACCGACTCCACGGGCACCGCTGAAGAGAAAGGCATGGGCTATGCGGCCGGAATCGATTGCATTCTGGAGGGTGCGGCTGACATGTTCCTGACCGATCAGTTCCGAAAAGGTCTGGGGACGGTATTTCCTGGCCAGGACTTCATAGTGCGTGCCGTTGGACAAGAGATCGAACCTCATAGGTCATCTGTCGCCCCGACGTTCCGTGTGGGAAAGGGTTGGGGTGAGTCGCGGAGAAATTGCAGTGCAAATGAATACAAGTGGCTGGTTTGACAAAACACATTGCAGGCGCATAAGATAGCCGGGCTTGCTCGCGGCACACGGCGGGGGCCGCTGCCGTTGCTTCCTTCCGGACCTGGCGGAGTTCACGGCTTGCCGTTGCGCGAGGCCCGGCTATCATATCCGCCTGCAATGCTGATAAACCATAAAAAAAGCGAGGAGTCCATCAGACTCATGACTCAATCTACTGATTTAGTATGAAATTCAGTAGTCCGCCCAATTGTAGCTACCACAAAAAATACCATAAATGAAATCTGTGGCCACTTAAAGGATACCCTGTTTACCATAAGGAGGGCTCGTTGGGCAAGCACAATTACGGGAGATCCGCTTCGGAGCTTGTGCTAACGTCCCAGCATGCATATCAAGATGGTGCTCCACACGACACACCGCCGCATCTAGGTTTATTCAGCTGGCTCTTTGTTACGCTGAGCACAACTGCGGCTTGCTCTGCCGCGACCCTGGATGCTGCCAGTTCGCTCAATCCTGCGTCCATACCAATTGCGGGACGAGTTTTTGCCGAACTTTAGCCAGAGCTCTTTCTTCGATCTGCCGTACCCTCTCACGTGATATCGAAAAGTGATCGGCTATTTCTTGAAGCGTCAGTGGGGCTTCGCTTGTCACCCTCTTTTCTATGACATATCGTTCCTTCTCGCTTAGTCCTTCCAAAGCATTGACAACATGCTGTTTCAATAGATATTCTTGCTGATATGTGTCAAGCAATTCCTCCTGGTTCATCCTTTCATCCGGAATCGTTTCAAGTACGGTCAGTCCGTCACTCTCGCCGAACTGTCCGTCTACAGATAGATCCCCCTTAAGGCGCTGTTCCATCTCCAATACTTCCTGGTCCGAAACATGAAGCATAGTAGCTGTAACAGCGGCATCAGTGTCGCTTCCCGTAATTTTAAGGAGAGTTTCCTTTGCCTTGCGAAGCCCGTAAAAAAGCTTTCGCTGCGCCTGAGTCGTCCCGATCTTGACCAGGCTCCATGCAGAAAGAATGTAATTCTGAATATATGCGCGAACCCACCATACCGCATACGAAATGAGACGCACGCCCTTGTAAGGATTAAACTTACGCACTGCCATCATGAGACCGATATTTCCCTCCTGAATCAGATCCAGCAGCTTGAGACCATAATGGCGGTATTCCAAAGCGACTTTAACGACAAATCGAAGATTAGAGGTAATGAGTCTGTGGGCCGATTCCAGATCTTTCTCTTCAAAGAATTTTACCGCATGGTAACGTTCCTCATCCTCATCCAGCATCCTGAACTTTCTGATTTCAGCCAAGTACAGCGTCAGGCTGTCAGCTACAACCGGATAATTGGCGACCATAGCGCACCTCTCGCCTGAACCAATCTGAAATTAGCACTCTCGTGCTCCGACTGCTAAAAATATAGTAAATCATGACTTCAAAATCAAGTGTTGCAATCCATTATATCCTGCAAAAACAGCATGTTGAGGATGTGCTGTGGCCACTTGATTTTTGAATCTCACCTGCTTATTTTTATTTCACCTGACAGATATTTTTTGTGCTGTAAAAGGAGATTCAGCATGGCACTCGTAAAATACAACCCTCTCAGGGAGCTGAGAGGTGTGCAGGAACAGATGAATAGACTTCTGAACATCTCTTGGGATCAGGGGCTGGCAGGAGAGGATCTCAAGGAAGGAATCTGGCAACCAGCCGTGGATATCTATGAAACCGAGCATTCCATCGTTATAAAGGCTGAGGTGCCGGATGTTGACCAGAAGGATATCGAGGTGCTGATCGAGGACAACACCTTGATACTGAGGGGTGAACGCAGGCAAGAAGACGATGTGAAAAAAGAAAGCTACCATCGCATCGAGCGCTTCTTCGGCAGTTTTCAGAGGAGGTTCAACCTGCCTGCCAACATAAAACAGGACACTGTCAGTGCCGTCTGCGAACGCGGGGTTCTCACGATCACACTTTCTAAAAAGAAAGAGAAAGATACCATGCCGAAACAGATCAAGGTCGAAGTCAAGTAGCGGCATTGCTTGTCATTCAGAGTAAAGCTAATGGTCGTAAGACAGTGTAGACGGCGTGGAGGAAGCCTGGCAATGGTAAGCGAGGTTTCCTCCATCTGCCATCTCGGTCACCCCTCCTGATCGGGATTCAACTCCCTGCACGGCATCAAGAATTGAACGGAATCCGCTTTGTCTCGGACGTTAAAGCTGCCTTGCGGGGAATGCTCACGATCAGTACCCCCTTGCTGAAGTTCGCGCCTATGCCGGAACTATCTGCATCATCGGGAAGCGACAGGGTTCGCTGGAACGAACCGTAGGAGCGTTCGACGCGATAGAAATCCTTTTCCTTCTCCTCCTTCTCCTGCTTTTTCTCACTCCTGATCTTCAAGACGGCGCGCGGACAATATATTTCAATATCAAGTGGTTGAAGATAGTTTTGGGACAAAACAAGCGCCGCTCTACCCCCCCCTTGACACCAAGAAAATAGACATTATTTTTTCATCAGAAACACTCACCAGTGAAAGGAGGTAATCATCATGGCAAGCTGGGATGTATTCAAAGAACTCGACACTCTGAGGAAGGAAATTGACGAGGCGTTTCGCGGCGCAGGCTATCAAAGACCATTTGGTTCAACATTTCTTTCTCCGGTCACAACGCGGCGTTTCCCGTTGGTCAACTTCAGCGATGACGAGGGCCACGTCTACGTAGATGCTCTTGTTCCGGGAGTGGACCCCAAGGATGTCGACCTGACCGTGTTGCGGAACACCTTGACCATCAGTGGCGAACGCAAGCCTTTTGCAGAGCAGAAAGGGCAAATTGTACACCGCAGCGAACTTGGCTCCGGCAGATTCAGCCGAACTCTGGAGATTCCGATTGATATCGACGCGGAAAGAATCAGTGCCGAATACAAGAATGGAATTATGCGCATAACCTTGGCAAAAGCAGAGCATGCAAAACCAAAGAAAATTGAAATCAAGTTGTCGTAATCGTGGATGTTGACTCCCGAACAACAATCTTAACGGAAAGGAGGCCATTGTCATGGCAGCCAACGGCTTAACCGAAAGGAATGATCAAAAAAATGTACAGACTCGCGAGGAAACCCGGTCGAATGAGAAATTCATCAAGCCCTCGGTCAACATAGTAGAAACCGAAGAAGGACTGGTATTGACCGCGGATGTCCCCGGAGCGACGAAAGAGACTCTGGATGTCAATGTTGAAAAGGGAATACTAACCATCAATGCCCCGGTGTCCTGGGATATGCCGGGTCATCCGGGCTACACAGAATTCGAGCTGGCTCCCTATTACCGCCAGTTCTCAATTCCGGAAAGCCTCGACCACGGCAAGGCTAAGGCGGACCTTTCAAAAGGCATTCTCACTTTGTGCATACCAAAGGCTGAGGCGGCAAAGCCCCGCAAGATCGCAATAACGGTAGCATAAGGGCAACAGGCTGTAGAGATGAATGGCAGGTATGTTCCTGTCAATGGGATATCGGTTAGGGGGGGCAGCACATGCGCCCCCCTACTCATTTTGCAGGTAGGAAACATGTCAGTCACTTTCCAGGACTATTACAAGACACTCGGCGTTGATAAAGACGCCAGCCAGGAAACTATCCAGCGGGCCTACCGCAAACTTGCGCGCAAGTATCACCCGGATATCAACAAGGCACATGATGCAGAGGAGAAATTCAAGCAGATCAATGAAGCCTACGAAGTGCTGGGTGATCCGGAGAAGCGGACGAAATACGATCAGGTTGGCAGTAGTTGGAACAGCGGTTTTGAAAGCTATGGTTCAGCGGGTGGCGAGAATGTGCATTTCAGCTTCAACTCGGCAGACCCGGGCCAGTTCAGTGATTTTTTTCAGAATCTGTTTGGCGGCAGATGGAATTTCGGTGAGGGTAATGATCGGTGGGGGAGCGGGGGCCAACGTCGCAGGGGGCGTGACCAGGAAGCACGAATAGACATCAGTCTGAGCGAGGCTTATCACGGAGCTCGAAAGAGCATTGAAATGGAGCGGATCGAAACCGACGCTGACGGCAGACCGCAAAAAGCCGGAAAAAGCTACGAGGTCACCATTCCACCCGGAATGACGGAGGGCTCGCTGATTCGGATTTCCGAACAGGGAGGCAGGGGAAGCGGTGGTGCAGAGGCAGGCGATCTGTACCTTCGCATTCACATCCTGCCTGATCCGCGCTTTACAATCAACGGGCATGATCTGGCAACCAGCATAGATATTGCACCTTGGGAAGCCGCACTGGGAGCCAAGGTTCCCGTTGCCACTGTCGACGGCCGCATCAATCTGAACATTCCCGCCGGAACCCAGAGCGGATTGACACTGAGGGTACGCGGCAAAGGGATGCCGGTTTCATCTGCTATCCACGGCGACCTGTTGGTAACCGTTCGCATTGTGGTTCCGAAACCTCTTTCCACCAGGGAGCGGCAACTATTTGAAGAGCTCGCCCGTGAATCCCGCTTCGATGCCCGGAAATGACAGGAGCATTCCATGACCGCACAACACTATGAAATCATTCTTCGCAAAAAACATGAAATAATCTCGGTTCCGGGCATTTCGCTTCAGGAGTTGAGCCGGATGTGCGCATGCCGAATTGCGGTTACCCGGCGTCTACTGGACATTGGCTTACTGGAATCGCTCACTCCGGACGAATTACCGACATTCGAACGAGGCGCTGTAATTCGTGCTCGTAAAGCGCTCCGCCTCAAACGGGACCTGCATCTCAACTTCGATGCAGTTGCCTTGGTAATGGAACTTCTCGATCGGATTGAGGAGCTGGAAAGATTACCAACACGTTAGACAACCATGTTGTGCCCCAGCTGATTTCACGGGGAAAATATCTCCGGCCGGCAATGGGCATTGAAACCAACGAGAGCCTGAAATATGCGGTCACCTCCCGGCTGGGTATAAAAGGGGTGCTGGTCCTGCGGGTGAAGAATGGTTCAGCTGCGGCAGCGGCAGGTTTACGTGGTGCGAGGGTGGATTCGGATGGCTCATTCATAGCCGGAGATATTATTTCCGCTATCAATGGCAAACCGGTGGACAATGTGGCAACGTTTTTGGCGCGGCTCGATGACCATCGTGTTGGAGAGACGGTCAGGATTTCTGTGTTACGCGACAGCGGAAAGATAGAGCGTAATATTGTGCTGAAGTCAGAATGATGATTGACTGTCCCGATTCGCCCCCTGATTTTCAGTGAAGGTGTCATGCTCCTCCACAGCGAAGAGCAGGCAAGTTCCCCCCTCCTTTCTCCTCGCATTCCAAGAATGTACACATCGGCTAAAACCGAGTCGAGGGACTGCGCGTTTTATTGGCAGTCAAGACCTGGTTGGGTTGGTCAATAATCCGCAGTTCACCGATTTCATCCATCCAGAATGCAAGAGCCCGCGAGTGGTCCGGCTCAGCCCAATACGACAGAATGCTTTCTGTTTATGCAAGCATGTCTGTCAACTTCTGATGCTGGTAAGTATTTCGCGCAAAACAGATATCCGATACGGTTTCTGGATAAAGCCCGCCAAACTTTTCCCAATAAATTTCTGAGTTACTTCGTGTTCATTGTAGCCGCTGGACATTATCACCTTCATATCGGGGTTCGACTTGCGCAACTCGTTGAATGTCTGTTCTCCATCCATGCGCGGCATTGTCAGGTCAAGAATGACAATCTTGATGGACTGGTTACGTTTGAGTGTTTCGAGCGCATCAAATCCATCAATTGCAGTTACTGTTTCAAAGCCGAGCGCTTCAAGCATTTCGCGGCCGACATTACGAACGTCCTCTTCGTCATCTACCAGCAACACAGTTCCACAACCATGCACTTCTGCTTCACGTGCATGAACTGGCAGGATAGTTTCCTGTGATTCACTGGCTGGAAGAATAATTTTGAAGGTGCTTCCCTTACCTGGTTCACTATAAACATTGATGGCGCCCTTATGACCCCTGATGATACCGTGAACAGCAGCCAAACCAAGGCCACGTCCGGTAAATTTGGTTGTGAAGAACGGATCAAATATTTTTTCTGTGATGTCATGGTCCATGCCACAACCGGTATCCACAACCTCAAGAACAACATATGTGCCTTCCGGTAAACGATCGGATGGAGCGATACTGTTTAGACAATCTTTGTCGCAGTGCACGGCGCTGGTAGTAACTGTAATCACACCGCCATCATCACCAATTGCCTCGGAGGCATTTATAATAAGATGCATGACAACTTGATGCATTTGAGTGATATCAGCTTCAATGGACGGAAGAGGTCGAGTGAGGTTGAGACGGAGAGCAATCTTATTCGAGATTGATACCTCCAACATGGGTAGCATTTCTTCCAGTACGCGGTTCAGGTCCGCACACTCGACAACAAATTTGCCTTTCCCCGAATACGCCAGCATCTGTTTTGACAGATTTGCCGCTCGAGATGCCGCCTGTTCAATTTTGCGCAGACTATTGGCTGCAGGAGATTCAGGGCTGATTTTCATCAGCGCCAAGTCCGCATGGCTGATTATCGCCTGCAAAATGTTGTTGAAATCGTGGGCAATCCCCCCGGCCAATACTCCAAGACTTTCCAATTTTTGAGTATATAGCAGTTGTTTTTCTATCTTCAGGTGATCCTCTTCCATTCGTTTGCGTTCGATAATCTTCCAGACTGAATCCATAAATAATGTCAGCTGCATTACGTCGGCAGGTGAATAGTCCGATTCCTTGTTGGCAACTCCCACAACTGCGACAATCACATTATTGGAAATCACGGGAACGGTAAGAAAACGCTTCAGAATAACATGCCCTTCCGGATACCCCCTCTTGAGCGGGTGACCGGCTTCGAAATTATTTACGATGATCGGTTTCTTCTGTCGGACCGCCTCACCCCAGATGCCGGTGCTGTCCAAATCATAAATGGTCTTCTTTTCGAGGACCGTACATTCCTTCATCACATCCTTTGACCAGGTATTCAGGGTGAACTGTCGTTTTTGCTCATCGTAGAAATAGATATAGCAGGCCTTTGAAAAATGGCTCTATTTTTGACCCTGCTTCCCGCCCAGCATTTTTT
>JACAAY010000219.1 GCA_013377095.1 Desulfuromonadales bacterium | reverse complement strand
TGGGGATGCTGATGAAAACTCCGCTACTGCTATTAATCCTATTATGATGAGATTAAGTAGACTAGCAAAAGAGACAAAAACCGCAATTATCCTGATTCACCATACTGGAAAGGATAACCGTTATAGAGGCTCTACTGCTATTCCCGGTTCTGTGGATTTGATGTTGCTTGTTAAAAAAGAAAAGAACAAACAATTATCAATCTCTCCAATTAAAGCGCGAGATATTGATGATGATTTTAAATATAGTATTTTCCCTGATTTTAGTATTTTGGATGATAGTTTTTCTCTGGAACGAAAAAACATAGCCATTCCCAAAAAATCTGAAAATCTAAACGTGGAAACGAAGATAATGGAATTTTTAACTATTAATCCGAACTTGCATACGCCGGAGCAAGGCGCACAGTTAAACCGGAGTAAGCCGCACACCTTAACCGGAGCATGTCGCACACCCAAACCGGAGTAAGCCGCACACTTTTTATCCAGCGGGGGACAAAGAAAAATACTGGTTAATCCAAAACTATGGCATGCTATCTTCCAGGAACAAGGAGGATAACATGGCCCAGGAGCGATTAACCGTGAGAAAAATCAGAGAAATATTGCGTTTGAAGTATGAAGCAGGCCTATCAAACCGAGCCATCGCCGGGGCCTGCAACATCTCCAACAGCACTGTTGGGGAATACCTGCGCCGGGCAGAAGCAGCGGGGATCAGTTGGCCATTGGGGGAACTGGGTGAAGATGAGCTATATCAAAAGCTGTTTGGTGATCCTGTCCCCGTACCAGAAACTCAACCCAAACCGCTGCCGAACTGGGAAGAGGTACACAAAGAACTGCGGAAGAAAGGGGTAACCCTGCAACTGGTCTGGATGGAATATATTGAGAAGCATCCGGATGGGTATAAACACTCGCAGTTTGGGGAATATTACCGGCGGTGGAAAAAAGAGCATAGCGAACCCATCATGCGCAATGTCCATGTGGGCGGCGAACGGATGCAGGTGGATTATGCCGGGCAAAAAATCCGGATTGTAAATCCTGAAACTGGCGAAGTTTCCATGGCTCCGGTATTTGTGGCAGTGCTGCCCGCCAGCAACTACACCTATGCAGAGGTCCAATCTGGAGAGAACCAGTGCAACTGGAACAACGGACACGTCAGGGCTTTTGCGTTCATCGGTGGCGTAGTGAAAATAGTGATTCCGGATAACCTGAAAACAGGGGTCACGAAACCGGATTACTACGAACCCAGCATCAATCTGGCATACCAGGAACTGGCAGAGTATTACCAAATCGCTGTTTTGCCAGCCCGGGTGAGAAAACCCAGGGACAAAGGCAAGGTTGAAAATGCTGTCCAGAACGTTGAACGCTGGGTCATAGCCCCTTTGAGAAACCGCACCTTTTTCAGCCTGGCAGAAGCTAACCAGGCCATTCGGGAAAAGTTGGATGAACTCAACAACAAAATGATGCTGGCTGCTGGACGCACCCGGCGCCAGGAGTTCGAGGATATCGATCTGCCCAACTTAAAGCCCTTGCCTGAAAAACCGTATGAATATGCAGTTCGCAAAACAGCCAGAGTCAACATCGATTACCATGTGGAATTTGAGAAGCATTTTTACTCGGTTCCTCACATCTTGATTCACCAGGAAGTGGATCTGCGGGTTACAGAACATCTGGTGGAAGTCTTCCACAAAGGCAAAGGGGTGGCTATCCATCCTCGCAGCTCCAAAGCCGGAGGATATTCCACCCTGCGTGAGCATATGCCTCCCAACCACCAGTTCTTGAACAAAATCAATACCCAACAGCTTCTCTCCTGGGCTGAAAAGGTCGGTCCCAAAACCCACGAGTTCATCAATGCAACCCTAATTTCACGCTCATTTCCGGAGCAGGCTTATCGTTCCTGCCTGGGCATCCTCAACCTGGCCAAGAAATATCCTTCTTCCCGCCTGGAACAGGCCTGCCAGGCGGCTCTGGAAAGCAAATCCTTATCCTATAAGGCCGTGAAGGATGAGTTGGAATGGCTTGCCAAACAAGCAACCCCATCCATTCCTGAAGCGCTCCCTGCTCATGACAATATCCGCGGCCATGAATATTACCAATAAAGGACACTGATTATGATTTCACAAACCCTGCTGGAAAAATTGTTACAACTACGCCTGGCTGCTTTTCGCAAAGGACTCCAGGAGCAAGCTGGCAACCCAAAGTATGCTGATCTGTCCTTTGAAGAACGGCTTTTACTTCTGGTTGAGTTGGAATGCACCCACCGTTCCGATAGCCGCAACCACCGCCGTTTGAAACTGGCCGAATTTCCCATGTCTGCCGCAATTGAAGATATTGATTTTTCACCCGAACGCGGCCTGGATAGACGCCTGGTCCTGGAAATGGCTCAGTGCATCTGGGTTGATAAAGCTCTCAATATTTTGGTACTGGGCGCCACGGGCACTGGGAAAACTTTCATCGCATCTTCGCTGGGAGTGGCAGCGTGTCGTTCCGGTTATTCTGTCCGCTATTGGCGAACTTCCCGTCTTCTGCATGCTATGGATCATGCCAGACAGGATGGTTCATATCTCACTTTTTTGCGATCGCTGAACAAGACGGATGTGCTTATCCTGGATGATTGGATGCGTGACCCCATTTCATTATCCGGAACCCAGGATTTATTGGAAATATTTGATGATCGTTTCAACAAAAAGGCCACGCTGATTGTTTCTCAAGTTCCGGTGACCGACTGGCATCTCCGTTTTCCTGACCCCACTTTGGCGGATGCCATTCTGGACAGAACCATTCACAATGCTTACCGGCTTTCTTTACTCGGAGATTCTCAAAGAAAATTACGCGGAAACCGGTCCATGCCGCACACCGATGTATAATACTTTTGACCAGTATTTTTCTTGTCCCAACTGTGCGGCATGAGTCCGGTTAATGTGTGCGATTTCACCGGCGCGCGCAGCCAAAGGATGTTTTGCACGGATACCATGCTCAGAGCAGGGGGAAATTTAAAAATTCAGGATGATATCGTCTAAAGAGCGTTTGGGAACATGGTGGATTTGTTGAGAATCTCGCCAATATTTGATATCGCCTGAATCAGGTAAATCTTCAAGAACCACTTGTTCTTTAGGAGTACCCAGAGCAATTACCAACAAAATTTCAAATTGTTCTGGTA
>JACAAY010000218.1 GCA_013377095.1 Desulfuromonadales bacterium | reverse complement strand
CGCTGCCGGCATCTTCAACAACAATCTCCAGTTCTGCCAGGATGATTTCGTTGACCCCCAGACATTGTGCTTCCGGTGCCGATATGAGGGCTATGCCGGGGGAGGGTGTGATCGACTTTCCGACCTTGTCGCAGGCCAGATTAGCCAGCCTGACGATGATTAGGAGAATGTCGCTGTTGTCAAAGTCTGGTCGGTGATGATTGACCGCGATACTGCAGTAGCTTTCAGGCAGCGACCAGGACTGCAACAGACGCAACCCTACGGCTTCGTGCATCCGCTCCAGAACCTCATTGATCAGGGTTTCCGAGAATGTGGCGTTGGTCTCCCGGTTGTGATGAATGTCATCCAGTGTCTTGAGCAGCGCCAGCTTGCCGATGTCGTGAAGCAGGCCGCCCATGAAGGCCTCGGACGTTAGGTTGACATACCCGGACTTTCTGGCAAGCCACTTGGCGCCCACGGCGCAGGAGAGGGCATGGGACCATAACCCCTGCATATAACTGTGGATGATGGAGTTGTCTGATTTGTAATATTCTAGCTGGGAAGCCATCATGGCCAGATTGGCGATTTCCTGGGCACCCAGGCGGACGACGGCATCCTTGATCGTGGCAACCTTGGAGAGACCGGCATAGAAAGACGAGTTGGCCACTTTCAGGACCTGGCCGGAAAGGGACTGGTCTTCACTGATCTGTTCAATGATGTCATCGATGCGGAAATCCCGACGGGACAGCATCTGCTGAAGTTTCACCGCGACCGAGTGAAAGACCGGCAGATCGTGCAGATCACCGGCCAGGTGCTCTTCGATCAGCTGCATGAGCGGTTTTTCGGTATTCATAGTGGAACTCCCAGAATTCTTTTCAGTTCGTGCAGCGGACGCGGCTTGCCCAGGCGCGGCAGGTCGGTGAGGATCTCCTTCATGGAGACCAGACCGCGGGCGCACTTGACAATCCCGTCTTCCACGAGCGTTACCATGCCGGAGGTCTCAATACTGATCCTCCTGATCTCATAGGAGGTCTTATTGCTGAGGATGGCGTTTTTGACCATCTCGTTCATCACCAGCAGCTCAAAGATGCCCACTCGACCGCGGTAGCCGCTGAAGCGGCAGTTCTTGCAGCCGCGTCCGGACCTGAATTCGGCGCCAACCAGGTCGAGTGCGGTCAGGCCGAGGCGCGCGAGATCCAACGGCGTGGGGATGTAGGGTTCGGCGCAGTCGGGGCAGACTTTGCGCAGCAGGCGCTGGGCCACGACGCAGACCACGGTGGAGGAGATCAGGAAGGCTTCGATTTCCATGTTCATCAGGCGGATCAGTCCGCCGATGCTGTCCTCGGTGTGGAAGGTGGTCAGAACCTTGTGACCGGTCAAGGCTGCCTGGATAGCCGTTTCAGCCGAAAACTGGTCACGGATTTCACCCAGCACGATGATGTCGGGATCCTGACGTACGATATGGCGCAGGGTTTCCTCGAAGGTGACTCCGATCTTGGTATTGATCGAACATTGTGAAATGCCGTCGATCACGTATTCCACCGGATCCTCGGCAGTAATGATGCTGGTGTGGATGTCGTTGAGGTAGTTGACGCAGCTGTACAGGGTGCTGGTTTTACCCGAGCCGGTCGGGCCGGTGATGATCATGACCCCGGTGGGGATCTCCAGCGCCTCGTAGATGAAGTGCTCAAGCATGCGCGGAGCCATGCCGATTTCTTTGATGTCCAGCAGGGTACCTTTGTTGTTGAGCAGACGCAGGACGATCTTTTCTCCGTAGATAGTGATAAAGAAGGAAACCCGCATATCCAGATTGATGCCGTGCCTGATGCTGGTGAAGAGAATCCGGCCATCCTGGTGACGGCGCTTCTCGGCAATGTCGGACTGGGCCATGACCTTGATGCGGGTGGAGAGCTGCGGAGCGATCTCCTTGGGGAAATCCTTGTGGTGATCCATGACGCCGTCGCGACGGAAGCGGACCCGCAGGCGATCCTTCATCGGTTCGATATGGATATCGCTGGCGCCCTCCTCGATGGCATCCTCGAAGAGGGTGTTGATCATTCCGATGACGGTGTTTTCGTCGGAAACGGATGTCGGTGAGGCTGAACGCTCCAGAGCGTTCAGGGCCTCGGTGATTGATTCCTTGGTGGCAATGGCCGGTCTGTAATGGATACCGAGGTATCGCTCGACCGTATCCCGCGCCCGCTGATCAAGCGGGTCTGAAAAAGCCACCACCACCATATTGCCCTCGCGGGTCACGGGGGCCAGGCTGCAGTCGCGGCAGACGTTGAGCGGGATGATGGAGAAGAGACTTCGATCAAGGTTGACGAAGTTCAGCTCCAGGAGCGGAAAGCCGAGCTGATAGGAGAGGGTTTCCAGGAGTTTGCGTTCTTCGATGAAACCGCCTTCGACCAGAACTTCTCCGAGGCGTTTCTTGCCCTGGGAATCCTTATGCATTCCCAGAGCCTGTTGAAGATCGCTTTCCCTCAGATAGCCCAGTTCCACCAGCATGTCGCCCAGGCGGACGTTGACCTGATTCTTGTTGAGGGCCTGCTGAATATCCTGCGAGGTTACGTATCCCAGGTCAATCAGGGTATCCTTGACCGTCTTTTGGCTGGTCAGCTTGGAGCGCACCCGCAAAGCATAGGAAAGCTGCTGCTCGGTGATCAGGCCGTCTTTGAGGAGCAGCCCGGCAATCACACCAGCCTGGGCCGACGGCGTTGCCCCGGGAGGTTTTGGCGTATCCGGTTGAGTCATGGTTTTCACTCGATAAAAACATATTTATATAGTTGTAATCGACTGTTAGTGGACGTGTAACAGATACGGGGGCTGAATTCACACGAAATCACAGACTCACCTTAGCAGAACACCGTCAAAGCCTATTGCCTTCAATTGATATCAAGCAATTGTATTGAAGCAGCAGGCTCCTAAAAAATATATCGATTTCCCCAGCCCCCAGTTTTTTCACTCTCTTTCGAGGACATGGTGACAGGCTTTCCAGGACCGGGTAAAGACTTTTCAAGCATCCCCCAGCTATCCTCGCTACAGCTAATACTGCCATCATCATTGCTGCTGCCCTAATTTGGAGAAATCAAGATTTTATTTGTGGGCTTGTTATTTCATCATCTCTCCGCCCTATCCCACCTGCGCTGTCAACTGAAACCTATCGGCTGCAGCCTTAACAACCTTCATCCTACCGTGTCCGTGAAATGGCATGTC
>JACAAY010000217.1 GCA_013377095.1 Desulfuromonadales bacterium | reverse complement strand
CCGGTGTCAACCAGACCCTGGATACGGTGGTGGACAAGGTGGTCTGGTATGAGGCGATCATCGATGCGGTGCCGTTCCCGATCCATGTCATTGATATGGACATGAACTGGACCATGCTCAACAAGGCCTTCGAGAAGCTGATGATTGACACCGGCGTTGTTCCCGATCGCGCGGCAGCCGTGGGCAAACAGTGCAGCCATGCCGCCGCCAACATCTGCAACACTGAAAAGTGCGGTATCCGTCAGCTGCAGCGCGGCGTCGGCGAGAGCTACTTCGACTGGCACGGTTCCCAGTGCAAACAGGACACCTCCTACCTGCTCAACAAGAAAGGCGAAAAGATCGGCTACGTTGAGGTGGTTACGGACCTCACCCCGATTCTCAGAAACCGCGACTATACCAACAGTGAAATCGAGCGCATGGCGGAAAACCTGACCAAACTGTCAGCCGGTAATCTCAACCTGGATTTGCAGGTCAAAGAGGCGGATCAGCATACCGCCGCAACCCGTGAAGGTTTTGTCAAGATCAACGAAAGCCTCACCAAGGTCAAGGAAGCGGTTGGTTCCATGATCGCAGATACGGATATGCTCGTGAATGCCGCGGTTGCCGGAAAACTGGCTACCCGCGCCGATGCCTCCAAGCATCAGGGCGACTTCCAGAGAGTCGTCTCCGGTATCAACCAGACTCTGGACGCGGTCATCGTGCCGCTGAACGTGGCTGCCGACTATGTGGCCCGCATCTCCAAAGGTGACATGCCCAGCATCATTTCCGAAACCTATAACGGTGATTTCAACGACATCAAGAACAACCTCAACACCCTGATCGATGCCCTTGTCAGCATCACCGGCAATGCCCAGCAGGTTGCCCAGGGCAATCTGATGGTTGACCTGAAAAAACGCTGTGAGAACGACGAACTGATGGAATCCCTGGCAACTATGGTTGACAAGCTGAAAGAGGTCGTCATGGAAGTCCAGAACGCCGCCGACAGCGTTGCCTCCGGCGGTCAGCAAATGTCCGCCACCGCCCAGGAAATGTCCCAGGGGGCCAGCGAACAGGCCGCCAGCGCCGAGGAAGTTTCCTCCAGCATGGAGCAGATGGCTTCCAGCATCCGCCAGAACACCGACAATGCCCTGCAGACCGAGAAGATAGCCATCAAGTCCGCATCTGACGCCCGCGAAGGGGGCAAGGCGGTTACGGAAACCGTTGCCGCCATGAAGGAGATTGCCACCAAGATCTCCATCATCGAGGAAATCGCCCGCCAGACCAACCTGCTGGCTCTGAACGCAGCCATTGAAGCTGCCCGGGCCGGCGAACATGGCAAAGGCTTTGCCGTGGTCGCCTCGGAAGTCAGAAAACTGGCCGAACGGAGCCAGGCCGCTGCCGGAGAAATCAGCCAGCTCTCCACCTCCAGCGTGGCCATCGCCGAACAGGCCGGTGACATGCTCAACAAGATGCTGCCCGATATCCAGAAAACCGCTGAACTGGTGCAGGAAATCAGTGCAGCCAGCAGGGAGCAGGATAGCGGCGCCGAGCAGATCAACAAGGCCATCCAGCAGCTGGACCAGGTTATCCAGCAGAACGCCAGCGCATCGGAGCAGATGGCATCCACCACCGAGGAACTGTCCAGCCAGGCCGAACAGCTCAAGGCTACCATTGCGTTCTTCAGCCTCGATGACAGACAGCGGAAAGCCTTACCCGGACCGCGTGCCGCCGCGCCAAAGCAACTTGCATCAACGCTGTCCCGTCAGGCGCAACCCAGGAAAATGCTGGCTTCAACAGGCGTCAGTACCAAACGGGGCGGCGTGAACCTTGATCTGGGGCATGCCGGGCCTGATCATCTGGACAATGAATTTGAAAAGTTCTAAGTGTGTTTTTAAACCGGGGAGAGGGCTAGGTACAGAGTGGATACCACCCTTCTCCCCGCATCGGGAGTGCAACCATGGGTGTGAGCGGAATCGTTGAAACATTGCAGTACCTGACCCTGAAACTTGAGGAGGAAGTGTTCGCCCTTGACGTTGCCAAGGTTCGTGAAATCCTGGAATTGACCACCATCACCAAAGTCCCCCAGACGCCGGAATACATGCGGGGGGTGATCAATCTGCGCGGCAGCGTGGTGCCGGTGATCGATATGCGTCTCATGTTCGGCATGTCCAGGACCGAACAGACGGTCAATACCTGTATCGTCGTGGTGGAGGTCAGTCTGGACGACCAAGCTGTCGTGCTGGGCGCCCTGGCGGATTCGGTGCAGGAGGTGGTTGAGCTTGATCCGGACCGGATCGAGCCGGCGCCGCATATCGGCACCAAATTGAATACGAACTTCATCCGGGGCATGTGCAATGTGGATGATCACTTTGTCATGATTCTGGATATCGATACGGTTTTTTCATCGGATGACATGGCCTCACTTGCCCAGGCAGCGGCATAGCGGAACATGCCTGCGAATGCATGATGTTTAACTCTGCGCGTTTCCGTCCCTGTGGCGGAAACGCGTTTGTGCGCACGATATGTACTATAAGAAGTTCAGGCTGCAATCCGAATATTGACTTTGACTGCATGTGCAGTCAAAGTCTCGGTGCCATGCACACGTTGACACCATTGACCTGTTCTGACAGGAGAATCCCATGTCCCTCATCAGCAGCAGCCGTGAAAGTGGCGGCACCGTCATCACCAGCGGAGACCGCCTGACCATTGAATGCGCAGCTGACTTCATGCGGCTGATGCGTGAAGGGCTGGCATCAGCATCGCACGTCGCACTTGCATTTGAAGCCGATCTTGCGAGCGACCTGACCGGCCTGCAGCTGATCTGCTCCGCCTGCAAAACCGCCGCATCCGGCGGAAAAAGTTTCACATTCAGCGGTCCGCGCCCCCACGCCCTGCTAGACATCATCGACGCCTGTGGCGCCCAGCGGCATACGGCCTGTAAATAAAACATGGATTCTCATTGCATATGGTTTGGAGGAACAGAGTAATGGCAAAAACGATCATGACCGCCGACGACTCGGCCAGCGTGCGCCAGATGGTCGCGTTCACCCTCAAGCAGAACGGCTACACCGTCATCGAAGCCGTTGACGGCCGCGACGCCCTTAACAAACTCGGCACCCAGAAAGTCGACATGCTGCTCACCGACCTGAACATGCCGCACCTGGACGGCATCGGCCTGATCAAAGGGGTTCGCGCCGGCACCCTCAACAAATTCATCCCCATCGTCATGCTCACCACCGAATCCCAGG
>JACAAY010000216.1 GCA_013377095.1 Desulfuromonadales bacterium | reverse complement strand
ATACAACAGGCTCTAACAATAAAACATCTGGAATTGAGGTAGGGGTTATTTTCATTAATCTACTTTCGGTTTATAAGATCACAATTCTTCTATAATTCTAACAAACAATCGACGATTTAGACAATAAAGGTTCATTGCCGCGCGCGACAATTAGAAATGGACATGGCGACAATTAGAAATGCCCATTGGGAATAATACACCCGAAGGGTGTGTTAGGCCATAGCTGTGATGCAGCAGAGCCCTGGATAAACAACTATTCATTGGGTTCTTCCTGGATACGTTGAGCAGCTTCTTGGGCGCGGTGGCTGGAAATCTCCTTTCCAAATTCAACAATAATGCTATGGTGGACGACACGGTCAATGGCAGCTGCAGTGGTCATGGGATCTTTGAATATCTGGTCCCATTGAGAAAAGACCAGGTTTGAAGTAATGATGACACTGCGACGTTCGTAACGTTCGGCCAGAAGGGTGAAAAGAACCTCCATTTCATCGCGGGATTGTTGGACATAGCCGATGTCGTCGAGGATAAGAACTTCGAAGCAATCAAGGTGGCGGAGTTCGTTTTCAAGGAGTAGATCACGTTTGGCGCGCAGGAGGTCATCGACGAGGCGGTAGGTAGGGGTGAAAAGGACGGTACGTCCGCTCTGGACCAATTGATGCCCAACGGCCGCCGCGAAATGAGTTTTCCCACGCCCAGGCAAACCAAAAACGAGTAAATTTTCGGCTCGATCCACAAATTCACCAGTACAGAGTTGTGCCAACTGGCGACGCAGGCGCAAGGGGAGATGATCCTGGTCGAAATTGGCCAGGTTTTTACCTGCGGGTAAATGAGATGTTTTTTGCAGACGTTCGGTGCGGCGTTGGCGGCGACCTTCCAGTTCCTGTTCAAGCAACTCAGTCAGAAAGGTCTCAAGGGACCAGGTTTCACGCGTGGCAGTTGCGAGCAAGTCGCTAATCACGTCCACGGCGGTGGGCATGCGCAGGGTGCGCAGGTGTTGCTGGAGCTGCTCAATTTGTGGCATAGCAGGCCTCCGGTTGGAGCAATTGGTCGTAGATAGACAAGTTCACTACCTGTGGGATAAGGTCGGGAATAATTCGATGGGCAGGCTGTTGTACCAGCTCAGCCACTGTGTTGTCATCCCAGGTGGTTTTGGTAGACAGCAGGAGGGTAAGGGCCTGGGTTACATCCGTTTCCAACCCGAGAGCGGCTTGTTTGAGGATGCGCAGATAGACCATGTCTGCCTTGCGGGGTGGCAAATATGCCTTGAGTGCTTCCCACGCCTGGCGAAAGGCCTCTTGAGGGAACATATCTTCGAAGTAGCGGTAGTTGCGAAATCCACCGGGTTTGCGCAACAAGGTGTCAATAACGTGCCGGTAATTGATGTGGTAGTGATGGTTGCCAGTCAGGCGCGGCAGCGTTTCCACCCGCTGGTTGGCATACCAGACTTCGATCTGCCATTCGTAGATTCGCACACTGACACGTTTGCCTTTCAGTCCACTTGGAACAGTGTAGCCATTGGCACCCACCCGCAGAATGCCGTTGCTACCCACCCGGACATTGAGTTCACGCATATGTGGCCAGGGTGTCACCAGAAGGGGTTTCATTACTGCCACTTCTTCCGCCAGTTTTTGCTGTCGTCCAGCATTGCGTTTTTCCATGATGCCAAATAGAAAGGTTTCGTAGGCAGCAATACTTGTGAATTCACGGGAGCCGCGCAGTAGGAGGTGTTGTTCCACCGCACGTTTAAAACCACCGTTGGAAGCTTCTACGTCACCATTCTCATTTGGGCTGGCTTTATGGATAGTGCGCGCTTCCAGGCCATAGTGTGCCAATAGTTGCAGGTATTCCTCGTTGAAGCCCCTTTCTTGGAGGCTTTTATGGCGTCCATCCAACCCCAGTTTGTGGGTGGCGGCTGTGGTATTGTCTGTTTGGTGCACCTGGGGTACATATCCAAGTCTAATCAGCGTGCTTTGCAATCCCAACCGGATGGCCAATAGCGACTCGCTTTGCACCACGCGGCCCCATTCCCAATTCGAGTAGGGTAAGACGCTGTGGATTACAATGTGTTCAAACGTTCCCTGCTGGATGGTGATCTTCAGCTCGTTCATGCAGGTTCCATCGGTTTGTAGCACTTCCCCGGGTTGATGCACCTGGTCCAGACTCAGCAACTGCGATCGATGCAATGCCCGCCAGTTGCTGATGTGGCGTTGCAGGGTGCGCAACTGTCCTTCCTGGTATTTGGCTCCCTCTCGCTCGCACAGCCACTCAAACAGCGCTTTCGCTTCCAATTCTGGCGCTTCTTCCAGTTTCTTTTCTAATTCTGCCCAGTCTGCCTCAAATGGGTCAAGCCGGGTTCGATGTGTCCGGGGTTGTTTTAATTCGCTGGGTATCTGACCCAATTGTTCATATTTCTGCACTGTTTTTCGGCTGCGTACGTTCGCTTTGACTGCCGCTTGTTCCTGCGTTTTTCCGTTGGTGCGTTCTTTCATGATTAGCCTCACTTGGGCGTCGGTTACGGTCATTGGCTCTCCTGACTCAGTGAGTCTAACCGTTTCCTCGCCCCTATTTGTGGGCATTTCTAATTGTCATCGATGTGTAATTCTAATTGTCGTTCGCCGATTTCATAATCTACTACTGAATAGGAGGAACGAAAATGACTGAAAAACAAAACCTGCAAAAAGAAGATCCCAAGGATTGGGAAAAATGGCGTAATAATCTTTATCACTTAAAACTGACTGGTTTCCTATGGTTTAAAGATGTTTTACCAGTCAGATATAATGGAGAATTAAAAATACATTTTAATATCCATCGTATGGAAGAGCCTCCTCCTGATGGTGTGGAAAACCTTGAGAAATTAGGAACACCCATGATGGAATATCTCTGCAATATAATGGCTAACCCTGATTGGGTTAACATCCGCCAAAGAGAGAGGATTTTTCTTTTATCTGAGATGATAGATATGTTTGATGATAATCTGTTTGGTTTACCTAAATTGAACTAATCCTGACATAGGATTAGCAGGAATCATTCCGGGATAATCTCAAAAACATGAAGGGTTTCTTTTTCTCGAGAAACCCTTCATGTTTTTATAATATTAATGAACCGGATCCTACTTTTCTAATACTTCAATCCCATTACCATTCCGTCGAATACGTCCTTTATCTTCTAACTGATCAAGGTAGTTGTATACTGTCGTCCTGGATACATTTAATTTTTTAGCAGCATAGGCAATTGGATAC
>JACAAY010000215.1 GCA_013377095.1 Desulfuromonadales bacterium | reverse complement strand
CCTTCACGGGAAATATCGGCGGATACGATTTCGAACAGGCGACCTATGAGCGGACTGGTGATATGGTCACGGTGACCGGCAGGCTCAAGGATGGTGGACTGATCAGCCTGACGGCCAAGACTGGTCTGGACAGGAAGGGAGCTCGTCAATATGAGGTGGAATCGGTCGTAGATAAGTCCGGGGTGAGGTACAGCAAGGAGTCCGCAGTGGCCGCGGTGCAGAGGGGAAAGGTCAGGGGGGATGTATTCAGCAATGCCCAGGCCAGGGAGGCTTTTGCGGAGTCATTCGTGGCGGCGCTGCAATCAACGAGATCAATGAGGGCCGTTTATGATCGCGGAGTTGGTTTCAACTCAGGAATTGATTTAGGTACTGTAAGTTTTACCAGAGTAGGCAGCGAAGCAGTTGATGGAGGTGGGCCTATTGGACGAGTCCGAAGTTCAGTGGCTGGCGCTCTTGGAATAAAATCGAATCATGGTGTTGATGAAAGACAAATGATTGATGCTCAAAAGGTCAAAGTGCTGAAAATAATCGATGAGTCCAAGGGGAACGGATTCCTCGCTGCCGAAAGGCTTCGTAAAATGTGGGCAGACAATACCGGTGACAGTTCATTCAGGATGCTGAATTTTTATAGTGGAGGGGCACCTGATCCGGGTTATATCGAAAAGGCCCAACCGCAACGCTTCGAACCGAGTAGCAGGGTCGTTGGAGGCAAATGATGGACTTTAATATGAAAAGGGAGATGGTCAGTTCCATTGATGATAAGGAGCTGAAAGAATTACATGAAAGAGACGCAAAGCTGGGGAAGTTCTGGTTTCGCCTCTATGTCAATGACTGCGCAAATGCTGATGAATTGTACCTGCATCTTCTCGGAATCGGTCTGCTGGAATTCCAGGCACGACAGGCGTGTGTCAATTTCTGTGAATATGAGAACAGTAAGGGAGAAACAATTGCTGAAATCTTTGGCATGAAGGAAGGGGAGACAATGAGTTTCATTGTGACGGCTTCATCAGAAGAGGAATTGAAGGAAAAAGTGGTGTTTTTTGTTGAGGGGATAAATCTGATGAAGAAGGCGGTTATTGATTGCCTCCTTCATCGGATTCCTGAGTGGGTCGCGGTTGGCAAAAAGCTCACGATATAGTGCTTAAGGTCGTTTATGCCAAATATTGTCTGGCAACATATCCCAGCTTGGATCTAAACCTTTGGACCTTTGGTCGGCACCTACAGTTTTCTCGGCTTCCTCCATCCATTCCAGCGGACTGACCCTCTGCCCGTCATTCTGATATGTTGCGGTCCCGGCTCTTGTCAGCAGAGAGAAGGAGCGAACGACGACCACAAGCGCGGCCAGGGCAAGTACGAATGCGCCCATCACTCCTTCAAAACCACCAATTCCCAGGGCGTGACCGACAATATCAAGATTGCTGATTATCTCTTTCATGGCGCCCTCCATTTCGTGGCACCTGGATGGTCTGTACTGCTTGATAAAGTAAAAGCTGTTATTTTGTAATATGTTGAACCATGGTATCAAAAATTATTTTTGTGTAAAGAAAAAATGTTGGGCTTCAATTCGAACCTGAGAAACAGACGGGGAAAGCGTAACGAGGTGTTTGATGGCACTTCATGATTATGGAAAAGTCGAGGTTGTTTGCATCGATCCCCAGCTTAATCGCAGGCGCTACTACTGCGTTTCGGTCGAAGCCGGACTCTTTGGGCCGATACTGGTGAGATCCTGGGGCAGGATCGGGTGGAGGAATATGCGACAAAAAATGCATTGTTTTGTTGGGGGAAATCTCCCAGATGCACTGAAAGCTGCGAATCAACTGATTGCGCGCAAATTAAGGAAAGGATACGAGGAGTCGGCGGAAGAATTGGAGCTGCATATTTAGATCGGGTTCTCTGGAATATCATTCAAAATTATGCCACCTTGTTCAAGATTGCTTGAATAAGCGGTGTCGGTTAGCTATGCTATTCAAATATACTTGAATAGCAGGAGGGCGCATGAACCGAAGCGGAGCCTATAGACAGCAGCCAACTGGTTACAAAGCCTTTTTACCCTCACCACTTCCACCCAATCCTCCCTTGAAAATAGAGGGAGAATTACAGATCCTTCTCTCCAATGCCGACATGTCCCTGGCCCGGCTTGACGGTCTGGGCCACATTCTCCCGAACGCCGATCTCTTTATTTCCATGTATGTCAAAAAAGAGGCGCTCCTCAGTTCACAGATCGAGGGAACGCAGGCATCCCTTGAGGACCTTTTTGAATTCGAGAGTGGCAAGCTGCCAGAGAATATCAACGACGTGGCCGAGGTTGTTAACTATGTGAGAGCATTTAATTACGGGATGGAACGTCTGGTGTCGTTCCCCATGAGCCTGCGGTTGATCAAGGAAATCCATTCAGTATTGATGGAAGGGGTGCGGGGAGGTGAGAAGACTCCGGGGGAATTCAGGAAAACCCAAAACTGGATTGGTCCACCCGGCTGCACTCTCAAAGATGCCCGTTTTATCCCGCCACCTCCTCATGAGGCAGAAGCAGCGATGGGCTCGCTTGAGTTGTATCTTCATCAACCCCCGCGGTTGCCTGCGCTGGTGGATTGTGCGCTGATCCATTACCTTTTCGAAACAATCCATCCGTTTCTGGATGGCAATGGCAGGCTGGGACGTCTTCTCATAACCTTGTATCTGAAATGGAAAGGGGTGATGGAAAAGCCGCTCCTCTATCTCAGTTACTATTTCAGGAAATTTCGCCAGGAATACTATGACCGTCTGAACATGGTTCGGGACAATGGCGATTTCGAACAGTGGATTGCTTTCTTTCTGAAAGGCGTCGTGGTGACCGCTGATTCGGCCGTGGATGCCGTCAAGCAGATCATGGAGTTGCAATCCCGTCACCGTAGCCTGCTCTGGCAGAAGAAGATATCGTCTCCTCTGGCTGTTGGTATTCTGGAAAAGCTCTTTTACACCCCATATGTCTCGGTCAACGACATAGCCCGTGATTTTTCCATCTCGTATCAGGCAGCTTCAACACTTGTTTCACAGCTTGAAGACATCGGTATCCTGAAAGAGATAACCGGCCGTAAGAGAGACAAGCGGTACATTTATGCCGATTACCTGCAAATCCTGGAGGAAGGAACGAAGTTGTGAAAACAAGAAAGAGAGAAGCCAAAGTCAGTGTCAGGCAATCCCACAAGCCCGCACAATCGGGCGGGCTTTGTTCAGCCCAGCAGCCACCGATAGAGCGGCACACCCCTGATCTCTTGATATTTT
>JACAAY010000214.1 GCA_013377095.1 Desulfuromonadales bacterium | reverse complement strand
TATCAATAGTGGCGGATTTATGCAGAATATTGGCACTTTGGGTGGAATGATAAGTTTTGCCACTGGCATCAACAACACCGGACAAGTGGTAGGCTACTCATACACTAGTGTTGGAGTTTCGCATGCCTTTCTGTACAGCAATGGCACCATGCGAGATATTGGCACGCTTGGAGGAACAGAGAGTTATGCAACAGGAATTAATAATAGTGGGCAAGTAGTAGGATATTCTAGTACATTTAGTAGTATTTACCAACATGCATTTATTTATAGCAATGGCGTAATGCAGGACTTAGGCGGAGTATCAGCTAATGCCATCAATGACAATGGGCAGGTGGTAGGAAGTTCATGGCCGTCAGGCAGTTCCGGCTATAATGCTTCTCTTTACAGTAATGGTACAATACAGAGCTTAGGCACATTGGGTGGAAATTATAGTGGTGCATACGGCATAAACGCCAGCGGCCAGGTAGTGGGTGACTCTCAAAAAGCTGGTAGTACAACGTATAATGCCTATCTTTACAGCAATGGTAAAATGCAGGACTTGGGATCACTTGGCGGAGATTACAGCATGGCTCGTGGTATCAACAACAGTGGTAAAATTGTAGGTTATTCTTATATTAGTGGTAATTTGGGGCAACATGCGTTTGTCTACAGCGAAGGTGCGATGCAGGATTTAAATAGTTTAGCCACCGGAAGTGGTTGGATTCTTGAAGACGCTACAGGTATAAACAGCAATGGAGATATAGTAGGATACGGAATAAATGTCGAAGGACAAAGACATGCCTTCGTTCTGACTTCTGACTCAGTAACTCCAACACCTATCCCTGCCGCTGTTTATCTATTAGGTTCGGGTCTGGTGGGTCTATTGGGTCTTAGGAGAGCGAAAGCTTAATAATAATTTGATATGGAAACATTATGTAAGATTGGCATGATTTCGATTACTTTCTTATTTGAAAGCAGGTGAAATAAGATGCAGAGAGCCAGTAGATCTCAATCCCACCATCAATCCTACCGGTAACACCAATCAACTCTCAGCAAACAATACAAGCATATATAATGACTGTGGTATGGTAATGAATCAAGCTATTGGAGCAGGTTTGACAAAAAGAAAGTCCAGCGCCGATCAGTCCGAAAAACCCCTGAAACTGAAACATCCTGATCATTCATTTCAAGACTGGCCCATTCTGCCCCTAAACCACTTCCCTCCCCGCACTGCATAAACATTTCGAAAAACTTTATGAAATCTTTATCAATCGTTTAGAGCCAGTTTATAATCATTTCGTACACTGACCTCATCACAAAGACAGTGATAAAACTCAGGGAGGTTAGTGTATGAACAAGATCAAACTGTTGTATGATGTGGCCAGAACCATGAAGGCCAAGGAGAAGGTTGATGGAGTACTGACGGCACAGGTTCACAAAGACCAGGTTGAGGTGTTTTCCCTGCGAAACGACTTCGGAAAGAATTCCACCGGAGATGCCTCAGCCAAGGTATCCTGCGAACTGAACCTGGAGGGCAACAGGATAAAACGGGAAAGCCTGACCGAGTTCAGCACCGCAGGCGATTGCCAGCAGCGTGGCAGGCTGCTGGGCAAGCTTTTTCGGCACCACCATGGCACGGGTGAATGTTGCGGAATCAAGGGAATTTTTTCCAGGATAGCCATTGCTCTGGGCATACTGAGCAGCCTGAAGTCGGAAGAGCAGGAGAACGGGGGAGCAGTTGTATCGCTCAATGTGAGCGACCTCCCGGAAGAGATGAAAACACAGCTGCTGGAAAGAATGAATCAAAAGCATGCCTATCATTCACATTGCGGATTCCTGGCGGAGGGTGATGCTCTTGAAACAGTGGACGGGGTTGTTGTGTTGACTGTCAACAAGGCAAGAGAGATCGAAAAGCTCACCGTCAACCTGGATGGCCGGATGCAAAACGCCGCCAGTGAGTCGCACCTCCTGTCGGCACATGCCGAAGTACAGTTTGCCTGGTAGCAATGAGACAGGGACGCAGAATGCGCAAGCATTTTGCGTCCTTCTCGCGCTATTATTACGGAACCAAAGAGACACCAGGAGAAATGGGGATGGATTGCTATAACAGCAGCGGGCAATCGGACGGGGATAAGTGCGCGGAATTCCAGAACAGACTCAAGCAGCTTCACACCCGCATTCACCGTCACCACCTCGAATTCCACCGCGAATTCCGGCACTACCATCGCTATTTTCGCTATGTCCGCCCCTTTGTCCTGATCTTCAACCTGGTTATTCTCTACCTGTTATTCAGATGGGTTGGCATCAAGGCGGTCGGCATCTGTTTTGCCGTTCTGATCGTCATCAAAGAGATCTTTCAATTCATCTTCCTGTTGCGTCTGGAAAAAAGAATCATAGTTCCCATTGAAGAACTGAGACAGGGCGTAAATGAAATTGCCAAGGGCAATTATGATGTGCGCGTGGAATGCGGGATTCCTAATGACCTGGGATTGTTGATCACTTCATTTAACGAAATGGCCGCCGAGCTCTTGCAGGGCGAAAAGGTGCAGGCCGAATACGAGGATAACCGGAAAAATCTGATCGCCAATATTTCCCATGACCTGAAGACCCCCATCACCGCTATCCAGGGGCATATCGAGGCTCTTCTGGATGGGCCGGACGTAACAGCTGAAAAACGTGAAAAATACCTGAGAGTAATCCAGCACAACACAGCCTACCTGAACCGGCTCATTGATGATCTGTTTCTCTTTTCCAAGTTGGATATGGACAAACTGGAGTTCCACTACGAACCTGTCCGCATCGGAAATTACCTGGCTGATCTGATGGAAGAGTATCAGCTGGAGCTGGAAGGGCAGGGCATCTGGATCCAGTATTCCAACCTGCTGGAAGTTGAAATCTTCGTCAACCTGGATGGCAAACGTTTTTATCAGGCCATCAACAACATCATCCGCAATGCCATCGGGCACGGACCCGACCAGGGGCTGTCCCTGCAGGTAAAACTCTACCGCCAGGCAGATGCTGTTGCCATTGACATCAGGGATAACGGACCCGGCATCCCGCCGGACAAACTGCCCTATATCTTCAACCGGTTTTACCGGATCGACTCGGAACGGACCAAGAACCTGGAAAGCACCGGGCTTGGGCTGGCGATCACCAGGGAACTGGTTCAGGCCCATGGGGGAGAAATTTCCGTTTCAAGTCGGGAAGGCGACGGGACCTGCTTTACCGTGCTACTCCCGGAATATACAGGCAGCGGGGAAGTTGAATGAAAAAAGTGCTGATCATCGAAGACGACCTGGATATTGCTGAACTGGAACGGGACTATCTGCAGCTGAACGGATACCATACCGAGATCGTGCAGGACGGAGAGACCGGCCTCAAAAAAGCTCTTTCCGGCCGGTTTGACATAATCGTTGTCGACCTGATGCTACCCGGGAAGCATGGGTTTGAAATCATACGGGAAATCCGGAAGAAGCACGAGATTCCCATTGTTGTCGTTTCGGCAAAGAACGAGGATATCGACAAAATCAGGGGTCTGGATATCGGGGCCGATGATTATCTGACCAAACCGTTCAGCCCGGCCGAGTTCGTGGCGCGCATCAAATCACACC